>SXHT01000290.1 GCA_005773095.1 Planctomycetaceae bacterium | reverse complement strand
TTGCCGAGGGCAGCGGCTAGCGGTTCGATTTTTCCTCACGTTGCGCTCAACGGGATCGCATGCGTGGCCACGGGCCGGGGACTGGCTCATTTTCCCGGCGAATTTGCGAGAGCTGCATTGTTCTGTCAGCAGGTTGTCCAACGTGGTTCCCGGGAAAATGTGCCTGTCCCCCGCTCTAGGCCCGTGAACGGTTACGTCACCGAGACAATTTCTCCACATGCTCGCCCGAAAATTGATATCATGGAGGTCTGACTGCGGTTACTGCTTTGATCCAGAAAAGGCGCAAGGAATGACTCCGACTCGCACCACGAAAGCGGAGGACATCGAAATTGTCCTCCAAGGTAGAATCCGACAAGGGGACCTGCCTGCCGACGCGCTCATCAAAGAAAAGCTGACCGACTTGCAGGCGTTTATTTGTCGCTTGGCGCAGACTCCCAACGGCAAGGCCGATCTGCAACGAAGAGTTCAGGTGCTGGGTAAGTGCCAGCCGGTCAGCGGCGAAAGTGACCGCCTTTTCTACGGAAGGCTGCGCCGCTGGTTGGACCGGGACGTTTAAGCTCGACAGCGGCTGAACGGTCGGGACGCGAATGCCTGCGCGTGCGGCGCGGGGCCGGAACAAGTGGATCGCCTGGGAGTCGTTACGCGTTTGCCGATCGGCCAGATTGAACAAGCCACGCTTCACGGGCGCGCGGTGCCGATCCCGGAACTCAATGCCGATGGATTTCCGTCTCTGGGTTTCCACGGCGTCGATCTCGACGAAATCGCCGACGTCTTTGCAATGTCCTCAGCCAGGACCGCTAAGCGGTCCATTTCCTCCTGAACCTTGGCCTCAAAACCGGCCAGCTCTTCACGCAGCGCGCCGCTTGGAATTTCCATCGGCGTCCCGGTCAAGGCATACGCCGTGGAAAACGGTTTCGGGATGATGAGATTCGTCCAATTGCCGCGCAGCGACCAGGATTGGCTCGCCGCGAACGCAGTCGGCACAATCGCCCGTCCCGTTCGCGAAGCTAAAAAAATCAGGCCGGACTTGATACGCCGGCGCGGCCCGCGCGGGCCATCCGGTGTCATGACAACGTGCTTGCCTGCCGGCAGACTTAAGAGCGCTCGCATGGCGGGAGCGCCGTCTCGGTTGCTCGATCCTCGCACGAGGCCGATCCCCAGCATCTGCAATCCGGCTCCCAGACAAGTGCCGTCTTGATGTTTGCTTACCAGCGCCACGGTTCGCACGTGGCGGCCGGCAAACATCGGAAAGGCGACCGAGTCGTGCCACACACAATAGATGAATGACTCGGTCGTGTCCGTGAGGTAGGGACTTGTGTTCGGATCCGCAGCGACCAGCCGGATCCGCAGCGTGCGAAACAAGATCTTGCTCAACCAGACGATCGCGGCGGCCAGAAGCCAGTTCACGTAGTAGCTGCGGATTTTCATGGAGACTTTCGGAAAGTCGTAGCGGCACCGCCATTCAATCCGGTTCGCTGCCGCTTACAAAAGAGGGATGGTAGAGATCGCGTGCGGGCAGGTCCATTGCAATTCACGGTCCCTGTGCGGTTGGCGGTCCCAATTCAAAGAAATCTCTGGTTTCAATCGCAATCGAGAGATTAATCAAGGGACGTCACCAGTGCCTCGGGGAGTGGGTGAGTCGCCGCGCCTGGCGGCAGTTCCAGCACCTCGGCCAGTTGGGTGACGATCTCGCGGCAACGGTTGGCTACGTTGCTGGCTTCGTAGCGATCGTCGGGCTTGACGTAGAGTTCGCGACTTTGGTTCTCGTCGTCAGCGCGGGTACGAAGATACCATGCGGTCGTGCGGATCGCGCGATCGTGCTCGCTGCGAAACACCAGGTGATCGCGCCAGGGAAGCTGTTCACCGCGAAGGAGCAAGGGCATGTCGGAGTGTGTAACGAGGGCTTGAGTGCGAGTGAGGGCGCCAGCGCCGTCAGGGTATCGCACGATCAAGGGAACGTGCGTCAGCTCGTTGTAGAGCGCGGCATCGCACATGCCGACCCGCAAGTGTTCGCCCAGGGGGTAGCCTCGCATGCCCATGAGCACGAACAAAGTATTCTTGTCGAATGGCGATTCATCGAGTGCGCCGAGAAGCGCGCCAAGACATTCGTCGAACGCCGACACCTGTCCCGCATAGGCTTGTTGAGTACCCAGCAGTTCGTCGGGATCGTAATCGGCTGGCAGGATCCGTTCCGGCGGCTCGACGAACTTGGGCGGCAGAGGATCTCCTTCATCGGCATATTGTTGGCGAAGTTCGTAGGGCGCATCCCATCCGCCGGCCATGCCGCGGCTATGAATCCACAAGCAAAACGGCTCCCGCGCCTGGCTGAGCCACTCAATCGCCTGCCCCATGAGCAACGCGAACTGGGTGTCTTCAATCGCAACTGCCGCGTGATGCTCCTGGGACGTATCGTTGAGCACCGTGTCGCTAAAAACCGACGATGAGGGATGGGCACAGGCGGCCGCATCGTCGCTGAGCAAGGTTGCCGGCCGATCACCGAACACGCCGGCGGGCCAAAGCACCGTGATCGCCGCATCGCGCGACGGCTGGCACGCGAACGCCTGATCGAAGACCAGCGATTGCGCCGCCAGCCGATTCACTGCCGGGGTACGTACCCACGCATTCCCATACGGCCCAAGCATCCCGGCTTGCAGGCCATCAACGGAAACGCAGATCAGGTTTCGCTGTGGCATCGTCCCCCGCTGGCCTCTCATCGTCCAATTCAAGGGTTGGGCGGAGTGGTGCAGATCAGAACGACAACGGTGTCGCGGCCGGTGTTTTCGATGCCGTGCAGGCACCAGGGGGGCAGGTAAACAAAGTCCCCCTTCTTCACCACTCGCCGCGACCGCTCAAAGATCATCGTGGCCTCCCCTTCCACAATGTAATACGTCTCCTCGGTCGGGTGGTGGCCGGGCTCCAGTATGACATGCGGTGGCACGTAGAACAGCACCAGACCAAGGCCCCGCGAGGGCACCTTGGCATTCACCGGATGCACCACTCGTACACCGACGCCATGGCATCCCGGATATTGCACAGGCACGCCGTCCTGCACGTTGACGATGATCGGGTCAGGCAGCACGTCGGGTTTGGGTGTGTTGTATCCGGGAAGATCGGGCACCTTGCCCACGTAGCCTTCGAATTGGGAGATTTTCGCCATTGAATTTGCCGGGCGGAGTCTTAGTCCAGGTTGAGAGAGGAATTGAATCCAGCCACCGTCCATTGGCAGTATCTGAGAAGATGCAGGTTGAAACAAGCCGTCACCATCTCCGAATTACCTCTTGGCAATGCTTGACTCGTTGAGTCGGGTCGGTTAGCTTATCGAAGTGCTGCGATGCGTTTCGCGATCGGGATCCGAACGCCGCGCTGTCGGACCTGCTGCAATCCCGCCCAAACCCTGGCCCCACTCTCTGCCGTCTGGCTCACCGCTTGCGATTAAGACCGAGGCATCAGCTCGCCAATACGACTTCGTAAAAGGGGAGGTGGCCCGATGCAATTCCCGCTCACCGCTGCGCGTCCGGCACAAGGCCTGGCAGCATGGTCGTCGGGTGGCTGCATGGGCGCATGGGTCGGCCAATGCATGGCGATTTCGCTCGCCTCGGTTTCTCTCGCGATGGGGCAAACGACATTGCTGCATCAACGGATCGATGAGCAGATCGCTCAGGACCACATTGGCCCACTCTCGCCGATCAGCAGCGACACTGATTTCGTACGCCGAGTCTATCTGGACCTGCTCGGCATGATTCCTTCGGCTGCAGAGGCCCGGGCGTTTCTGGCAGATGCTTCGGCAGACAAGCGAATTCGGTTGATCGATCAATTGCTTGCCGACCCTCGCCATGCGCGGCACATGGCGAATGCCTTCGATGTGATGCTCATGGAGCGGCGTGCCGACAAGCATGTTCCTGCTGGCGAATGGCAGCAGTACTTAATGGCGTCGTTTCTGGCCAACAAGCCTTATGATGTTTTAGTGCGAGAGATTCTTTCCGCCGAGGGCGTCGATCCGGCGACTCGCCCCGCCGCCAGGTTTTCACTCGATCGCAACGCCGAACCCAACCTAATGGCCCGCGACGTAGGTCGCATTTTCTTCGGCCGTGATCTCCAGTGCGCCCAATGTCATGATCACCCGTTGATCGACGACTATTTCCAGGCCGACTACTATGGTCTGTATGCGTTTTTCAGCCGGACGCAGCTCTTCACGTTCCCAGACAAGGACAAGCAGGTCGTGTTGATGGATAACGCAGCGGGCGAGGTTTCTTTCCAATCCGTGTTCGACCCGGCGGCCGTCGGCAATACGCTGCCCCGAGTTCCCGGAGGCAAGCAGGTCGAAGAGCCACGTTTTCCGCCGGGTGAGGAGTGGGTCGTCGCGCCGGCCAAGGAGACGCGGCATGTGCCCAAGTACAGCCGTCGGGCCCAGTTGGCCGGGCAGGTGGCGGTGCCCGCTAATCGACAGTTCAACCGCAATATCGTGAATCGAATTTGGGCCCAGTTCATGGGAATCGGACTTGTCGAGCCGGTCGATCTCCATCACCTTGGCAATCCGCCGACGCATCCCCGGCTCTTGGAGATGCTGGCCGACGATATTGTCGCCATGCAATACGACATCCGCGCGTTTGTTCGCGAGCTGGTGCTGTCGCAAACCTATCAACGTTCGATCGATCTGCCCGGTGACCTGGTGGCCCAGGCAACTGCGGCGACGGCTGCGATTGCTGCGATTGAGGCCCAGCAGCTGCGATCCGCGGCGGCGGCCCAAGCCTCGCAGGCAGTTTACGCCACGGTAGCGGCGAATCTGGCAACGGCCCGCCGGGCGATCCCTCCCATCGCGGAAGAACTTTCCAGGGGGGCAGCCCAGGTACCCGATGCGCAGAAGGCAATCGACGTTGCCAGCAAGGCGCTCGCCGATGCCCGCGAGCAGCTCGCGCCCAAACTCGCCGTGGCCAAGGCGGTGCTTGAGGCAGCGACTAAGGCCAGGGAGGCTGCCGCCAGGTTGCCCGCGGAAAAAGACCTCACCGAAGCGGCGGCTAAGTTCCAATCGCGGGCCGATCAGTTGAACGCAGAAGTTGCCCCGCTGGCCAGCACGGTCGAAGAAAAGGCCGCCGCCCTCAAGGCCGCCGAGGACAAGCTGGCGGCGATCCAGCAGATGCTCGCCGAAATCCACGCACGGCTTGATGCTGCCCGTAAGCCAGTCATCGCGCTGGAAGAAGAGTGCGAGCTTGCCGCCGCGAGGTGCCGTGCCGATCGGTTCCAGGATAACCTCGCCCAGCGTCGCCTTGCCGAGGCCAAGCTGCAGTCGCAATACGCGGTTGCCTTGGCGACCGTGCGCGAAGCGCAGCCTGCGATCGAAAAACTGGCCGCCGAGCTGAACGATGGCAAGGCCACCGTGGCAATGCCCGCGGCCGACTTGTCCTCATCGGATGCTGATCAGCGGTCCGCGCTTGCGCAGAGCATTCCGGCCCTGGAAACTCAGCTTTCCTCGTTGCAGCAGAAGGTGGCTGGCGACGCTCAGGCGGCGCAGCAGATGGTTCGCGAGATCCCGCATCGCTGGTCGCGCGAGTTTGCGACGCGGCCGCTAGTACCGTTGGTACCGGAACCGCTGGGCTGGAGCATGTTGCGGGCAACCGGCGTGTATGACAACGAAACCGCCGCGGTGACCGCCGAGATTGATAAGACCGCGCCGCTGCCCGAAGCAGCCAGAAACGATCCGGCGCAGCTGGCCGCCAGGCAGCGCCAGATCGAGGCCGGGGTGCACGCAAAACTCGCCCCCAGCGTCCTGGTTTTTGTGCAACTCTTCGGCCCCGGCGCGGGGCAGCCGCAAAGCGATTTCTTTGCCACCGCAGACCAGGCGCTATTCCTAGCCAACGGTGGCGTCGTCCAAGAATGGCTTGCGCCAAGTGGCGAGAACCTCTCGGCCCGTCTGCTCAAACTCGAGGATCCCAGGCAACTGGCCGAAGAACTGTATTTGAGCGTGCTTACGCGTCTGCCGGCCGAGGCTGAGGTGGCCGAAATCACCCGATATCTCGCGGCGCGCCCCGCGGAAAAATCAGTCGTGCTGCAGGAGTTGGCCTGGAGCTTGCTTAGCTCCGCTGAGTTTCGTTTCAACTATTAGGAGGTTTCCCATGCAATGCAACTACGCCTGCAACTCGGCTGAGCACGGCATCGCGCGCCGGCAGTTCCTGGGAGGAATGGCCGCTGGAGTGGGCGCCGTCGTGGGAGGACTGGGCTATCTCACGGGCTCGGCGGTTGCCGACCAGCTTGGCAGAGATCAAAAGCGGGTTGTGGTATTCAATATGCACGGCGGCCTCAGCCAGCTCGAAAGTTGGGATCCCAAGCCGGGAACCAGCACCGGTGGTCCCTTTCGCGCTATTCGCACCTCGGTGCCGGGCGTGCATGTGAGTGAACTGCTTCCCTTCACCGCCCGGCAGATGCATCAACTGGCCCTGATCCGCGGTATCAACACGAACGAGAACGATCATGACAAGGGCGCCTATTTAATGCTCACCGGGCGGAAGCCGACTCCGGCCGGCGACTTTCCAAAGATCGGAGCGGTCATGGCGAAGTGTCTGGACACGCCCGCGAACGCGCTGCCGGGCCACATCGTGATTACTCCTGGAGGTGGGGGTACTCGTGGCAACGATGCGGCCTATCTGGGACCGCGCTATGCCAGCGTTGCCCTCGGCAACGGCAATCCACCGAAGCATCTGGCACGACCCAGCGAGATATCCCCAGGGGCCGACGATGCGCGCCAGTCGTTCCGTCGCGCGGCGAATGAGCAGTTCCTCTCCCGCCGCCGCACAGCGCTCACCGACGCGTACCTTGGCAGCTACGAGCAGGCCCTGGAGATGATGCGCCGCGGCGAAGTTTTCGACGTTGCCAAAGAGCCCGAAAAAGAGCACGAGCGCTATGGAAAGCACGACTTTGGCCGGCATTGCCTGCTCGCGCGGCGGCTATTGGAGCAGGGCGTGCCGTTTGTGCAGGTCAGCCACTCAAACTACGACACGCATAACGAGAATTTTGATTTCCATCTGGAACAAGTCGGCGAGTTCGATCGTCCGTTTGCGACGTTTGTCGAGGACCTGGCCCTGCGCGGCATGCTGGAGAGCACTCTGATTGTCGTGCTTTCGGAATTTGGACGCACGCCGAACATCAACCTCTTCCACGGCCGCGATCACTGGGGATCTGCCTGGTCGATCTGTCTCGCTGGCGCCAAGATCGCGCGCGGCGCCGTGATTGGCAAGACGAACGACCAGGGGACGGCGGTCACCGAGCGCGAGGTGAATCAAGGCCACTTATTCCACACCTACCTGACGGCGCTTGGGCTCGATTCAACGGGCCACTTCAGTGTCGCCGGCCGCGATCTGCCGCTGGCCGATCCAGCCTACCAGCCAATTAAGGAATTGATTGTCTAGCCTTGCTGCCGCCGGGTGGCAACGGGTCCTTTCTCCTTCGTGCCGGCCGTACCAGTAAATTGCTTGCTGCACCATGCAACCGCCCCCCCCCGATATCCAACAAACGCACGTCGTCACGCAGTTTGTGCACGATAGCCCGCTCATCGCCTGTCGCTTCGAGCCGCAGGGGCTTTTCGTGTTTTCCACCGCCGAGGACAACAAGATCCAGCGGTGGGAACTCGCCGGCGGAAGGAAAACCGTGCTCGCCGGACACGACAGTTGGGTCTGGTGCCTGGGCGCAACCGCGGATGGCCAAACACTGCTGAGCGGCGGCGGCGATGGCCGGCTGATCTGGTGGCCCTGCGCTGCCGAAACGCCCGTTCCCGCGCGAACCATCGAGGCCCATCAAGGATGGGTGCGTTGCCTGACGCTTAGCCCCAATGGGCAGCAGGTTGCGACCGGCGGCAACGACCGGATCGTTCGTGTCTGGAATCTTGCCGACGGCTCCATAGCGCAGGAGTTTGCCGGGCACGAGGTTCCCGTCTACAGCCTGTTGTGGCATCCCGGAGGTCAGTCATTGCTCTCCGGCGACCTGCGCGGCAACGTCAAACAGTGGGATCTTGCAACGGCAGCGGTTGCCCGTGCATTCGATGCCAAGGCGCTCCACTCGTTCAATGGCGGTCAGCAGGTGGATTTTGGCGGCGTCCGCGGCATGGCACTGAGTCCCGACGGAAAGTACTTTGCTTGCGCCGGCCTTTACAAAGCGGAAAACCCGTTCGGCGCAGTGCTGGAGCCGCTGGTGTTGCTCTTTGAGTGGGAGTCGCAGAAACTCGTGCAGCAGCATATTGCCGAGGGTCTCAAGGGCCCCATGTGGCGTGTTCAGTACCTGGCTGACGGTACCCTGGTGGGCGTGATGGGAGGCTCCAGCGGCGGCTTCTTACTGTTTTGGAAACCGGATCAGGCCAAAGAAGTCCACCGCTTTGGGCTGCCGACTCTGGCCCGCGATATGGACCTGCACCCCGATGGACTGCAGATCGCCACCAGTCACAGCGACAAACATTTGCGGCTGAGCACGCTCGCAATGAAGCCGGCCCAGGCAGCCGGCTAATTCAATGGCTAGAGGTCGGGGCGGCTTGCACAGAAACCAAGAGTTAAACCGCCATCGATCGTTACCGAAGCACCGGTAATGTAATCGGCTTCCGTTGAGGCCAAGAAGCAAACCAATGCTGCAACCTCCGCTGGTTGTCCGATGCGTCCGGCCGGAATAGCGGATAGCAGCGACTGGCATCGATCCGCCGGAGTCATATCGGTCTCTACGGCGCCCACGGTCAGATGATTCACTTGGATTCCATCTGCGGCCAGCTCCAACGCCATGCTCTTGCTCAATGCCAACAGGCCTGCTTTGGAAGCCGTATAATGGACGAAATTTCGTTTGGCTTGAATCTCGTGCACAGAACCGATATTGACGATCTTGCCCTGGCGACGTGTCCTCATCATCTGCGCTGCCAATTGACCGCAACGAAACGGGGCTCGTAGGTTTACCGCAAGAACATGGTCCCAGTCCGTCGCGCTGAGATCAGTAAATGCCGAGGGATTCTGCGTTGCCGCGTTGTTGACGAGCACATCAAGACAGTCCGTTCTCTCGCGGATTTCGTCGAACATCCGATCGACGGCGGCGAGATCGTCCAGCGAATGTGCCACCGTGAAACTCTTGGGGCTCAATCTGGCAATCTCAATGCCAGCCGCCTTCAAATTCGATGACATTGCACTGCCGTGGATAATTACCGTGGCCCCCTCGGAAGCGAAACGGGCAGCGATCGCGCGCCCAATGCCACGGCTCGATCCGGTCACTAAAACAGTCCTGCCGGTGAATCTCATAACAAACCTCTATTTCCATCGGATCCGAACCGGCCGTGCCGGTCGTCCACACCAACCTGACCACGAATGCCCCAAAGATTGAGAAATGGGTGGCCCAGGCGTCCAACCCATTCAGCTGGTCCCAAAGCAAATACCGCGGGTTGGGCGTTCGCGCGCGGTCGAGAAATCGCCGCGGCAAGCGCAACCGATAGAATACCAGATTGCATGGTCAAGTCACGAGTCCCTTGGTCACCAGCATGAACACGTCTTCCAGCTTGGGGTCTTTTTCGGCCAGGCAGCGCGTCTTGACGCCGGCGCGCACGAGTTGCGAAAGCAAGGCGGCCACGTCACTATCTTCGGCCGCCATTTCGACCGTAGCACGAGGGTCTGGTGTAGGGCGCTCTGCCGGCCGTTTCCGACAGTTCTGGTAGCGACAGCGCAAGAAATTAGCCCCTGGCCAACTGCCCCGGGGCTAATCGTGGTTCAGGTTTTTTTTCTACACGGAGGGTCAGCCGCGCGAGCGGTATCCCATCAGGCAGGCCAGGGCAGCGCCCAACAGTACCAGGCTGCTCGGCTCGGGCACGGGGAGCGGCGTCTGCCGCAGCGTAAATCGGCCAGCGGGCCGACCGATCAGCGAATCCGGCACGTCCACGCGGAATTGATAGGTCTCGGCGCCACTACCATGAATGCCAGCCGAGTACACCAGCGTGTCTTCGTTCGGACGTGCAACCAACGGCATCGCCGAGGAAACCGGAGGAAGATCGTTACCTCCCGGAGGGCCCGTATCAAAATCCAGTCCGTCACCTGGCATCGAGGGAACGAATAAACCACCCACGCCATGACCCAACTCCATGCGATAGCCGTTCCAATTCACGCCGGTGTTGTTATCCACTGATTCAAACACCTGGTATTCGGTGACGCCGTCGCTTGCAGTGACGACGAACTCAATATCGATGAAGCCGCTGAAGTCGAACCGCTTGATCGGCACGAAAATATTGTTGTCCAACACAGCTGGCGCCGGAACATTATCGTTGTTCGGTAGTACCGTAATGATCGCCGGCACGGAGACGGTGCCCAGGCCAGGACCAATACCCGCATTGGGCCCAAACATTGTGGCGCTAGTGATCACACCAGCCGAAGCAGAAGAAGTCCAAAAAACGGTAATACTCAGTAGAAGACCAAAGTTGCCTGCGGGCGACAGCGCGCCCTTACAATGATACATGAGCAGAGTCCTCCTAAGCAGTAAAAATTACGTGAATTAGCAGCCTCTGACAAACCGGCCAGCAATATCTGTCTGGCCCATTGAGAAGAGAAGCAGCCTGGCGCACCGAAACGTCGGCGCAAGCGATCTCTTCCCAACGGGCCTAGTATGATCGGGCTGCCCAGCGAAAGCAAGTAGCTCCTAAAAAAAATTTTGGCAACCCGCGAGCCACTGGGGTAACCTTAAGACACCGATAGCCTGAAATAGCCATCGGATCGTGGACTCTTGCGAGCGGCCCTCGGTATTTCTCTGGTTCTCCGACGACTTTCAACCGCCATTTGACTAAGGATCCGTTGTCGGACAACCTCCTCTTTTTCAGGGTAAACGCATCTTAACCAACGTGCAGACAACAACTTGCGAAAACCCTTTGAAACTTCATTGATTGTTAATCCAAGGCGTAACCGTTCACGGGCCAAGACAGGAGGACAGGCACATTTTCCCGGGAACCACGTTGGACAACCTCCTGACAGAACGATGCACCTTTCGCGAATTCGCCGGGAAAATGAGCCAGTCCCCGGCCCGTGCAGGCGCAGCAACGTTCAATCGCCGTCCTGTCGCCCCGACTCGAAGTCCAAGTTCTCGGTGATTCGGCTGCCATCCTTGCAAAATGCGTCGGCTAGCAGGCGGATTCGCCGTTTGGCCTCCGCAAGGTCGTGGTTCTCGAGGTTGATGTTGAGCAGGTCAATGTACCAGGGCAATTTGACATTCCCGAGGATGTAGGCTTCGACGATCTCCCGGGCGATGGGAAGCGTCGTCGTCTTCGACGCGTCGTGAACATCGCGGTTGCTGGCGGTTTGGAGCTTCCGGTACTCTTCGGCCAGCAGTCGTTGGCATAGCTCCTTCGTCAATCGGTCGCCCGCTTTGACGCAGACCTGGTCGTCATCGGCAGTGAGGGTCGCGTTCTTGTGGAGCCATTCCCAAAGGATGCTGAGGCGAATTTCGCCGGTGGCCATGTCTTCCATCAGGTACAGGACGTCGTCGTTACCGAAATAGTCGGCCGGTTTGAGCGCGGCAGCTTGAAGTCCGACCAAGAACGCGTTGCCGTACTGTATTGCGACGCTTAAGAGATCGCGGGCGCCGCGCACGGTTCGCGGGGCCGGTTCGAGCAAGAAGAGACCGTCTGCATCGGCTGGGGTGTATGTCAGCGGCGGGAAGTTCCGGCCCAGTTGGTTATCTTGTCCGGCCCTTTCCCAGACCGGGCGGACAATGTGAACCATCTTCCAGTGCGCGACCCACTTACCGCTGGCTCCCTCACGTTGTTCGCGATCCGCCCCGGCCACCGCCCTCGTCATCCCGCTGGTAACGCCGGCCTCGGAGCCGACCGGAATGTTAGGCTCCATCCCGCCCTGCCAGAGAGCAAACCCCTCACCCCCTGCCCCTCTCCCTGAGGGAGTAGGGTGAGGGGTGAGGGAGGAAGTGTTGCACGCGCGGCGCACGCGGTCCTCGTAGATCCGCATGTAACCGTAGGTCATCGTGATGGCGTCGATGTTCGGGTTCACGAATTCCCGCTGCCAGGCCATCGCGTCGGAGACGCTGTTGATGTAATCCCATCGGCCCGTGTTGAATCCGACAAAATGCCTGCCGAGGGCGGCGCGGATCTCCATCAACTGGAAGCACGCTTCGACCTGTTCGACAAGCACGTATACCTTGATCGTGCCATCGGGAAGGCCCAGGTGTTGTTCGAGCGACAAGAGGATATCGTTCCAAAGCGCGGCTTCTTCGGCAGTCTGGATCTTGGGAAGATACAGCACCAGCGAGGAACCGGAGTCGCGCAAACGCTCGTGGTTATTGACGATGTAGAGCACCGCATCCACGATGGACGCAGAAAAGCCGGCCCCGTCAGTGTGCCGTACATGCCGGTCTTCCAAGTGCAGCCCACGCGCTCGAAAGATTTTGGTCGTGAAATCGAGCTGCTTTTTCCAGTCGGTCACGATCGGACGTCCGAAAAAACCTTGCGCCCACTTGTTCATCTCGCCTGCCACCTGTTCGGCAACGGCAGTGAACGCGGGATCGCGATGGATGGCCAGCTTGAGGTTGCGCTGGTTGTCCAAAGACATGGTCGAGACCTGGCCGAGCGCATCCTCGCCGTCGAACATCCAACCATCGGCGCCTGACAGGAGTGCGTAGGCGACATTGCGAATGCTCTTTTCCAGGGATGCGTTCGGCTTGGCCGCGGGACCGGTGCCTTGAATCCACTGGCGCTTGAGATCCTGGGGAATCTCTGAGCCGACGAAAGCGCCGGCGCGGGCTTCTTGAACCTTGATCGTTGTTCGCGCGATGGTGGCCTGTGGGTCGAGGAAAGCGATCCGCTGCTGGTTTCGAGCGCGGGCCCCCCGCCGGTCGATTCGAGCGGCCATCACCGCTTTCCGATCAGCATCCATCCCCGCCAGCGCCTCGAAAGCCGCCACGGCCTCCTTAGTAAATACATCTACGTAGGCGTGCTCGAGATTGCCCCGGATTTCCAACGTCCGCGCTGCCATGAATCTCCTTTCTGCGTATCAGGTCGACTACCTGCAGTGCGAATCGCGCGCAATGCGCATTTTCCTAAGCACAAGCAACCCGCCGATCGCCGCGAGCGTGAGCGAATGCGGTTCGGGGATCGGATAGGTTATGCCACTTTCCGAGGTGTAAGTAGTCTTGCGTGAATGTAGGGATTGTAATCCCCACGCACCTTCAAATTCTACTGAGGTTTTCACAGCGACGCATGCATCCGGCGAAATGGTTTCCGGTTCAAGGCGAGTTTTCCGAAGCCGAAGCCCTGGACGTGGACGAAAACCAAGTATTTCGAGGGCCGACGACGACTTCCCTCCCAAGAAAACGCCCAATTCAACGATGTCGGCGCCGCATGGGCGCACACCCGTCCAATGCCCAGGCCGCTTGCGTCCGCGCCAGTGATACCTTCAACGCCTCAAGGTCTCCCGACCCAGGATCATCCACGAGCCGTTTCTTTTCGAAGTGGCCGACCACGATGGTGCAAGCGGTATGCAAGTTCTCGAATTGCCGCTGGGTGATTTCCTTCGTGTCAACCTGATGTTGCTTCGTGCTCAAGTAGCGATTCGCCAAGTCGGCCGCGGTCAGGCCGTCGCCAGTTACCTTGAACGTCCGCCCAGCCAACAGATCATCCTTCTGATCGTGCCACAGCTTCAAGGCAGCTTCCCAATCGGGATCGCTTTCGGTCTTCCCAAAGTACACGAACCGGTGGCCGACCTTCTTGCAACAGCGACTGCTCTGATGCCGAAACAGCGGGGTAGCCCGTCACGGGCCAAGAGAGGGGGGACAGGCACGTTTTCCCGGGAAACACGTAGGCCAACCTCCTGACAGAACGATGCACCTCTCCTGAATTCGCCGGGAAAATGAGCCAGTCCCCGGCCCGTGAA
The DNA here is from genome assembly GCA_005773095.1 of Planctomycetaceae bacterium. Lineage (GTDB taxonomy): Bacteria > Planctomycetota > Planctomycetia > Pirellulales > PALSA-1355 > SXHT01. Next base: position 215 of record SXHT01000290.1, on the reverse strand, counting down.
CGGTTGCACAGCGGGAAGCCCTTGCCCGGCCTTCGGGCCTTGCCGCTGGCTGGCCGTTTGCCGATAATCCTGGACACGGTGGATAACCTTCCTATGTCTTGGGTGTCAAAACGGGTGTCAACAGCAGAATACCCGGCCGATCAGTGTTTTTCCTTCGGCAACCTGGTAGGGCCGGCTTTGCCGGCCGGGGATGGGAAAGTCGCGCGAATCCGGCC
>SXHT01000035.1 GCA_005773095.1 Planctomycetaceae bacterium | reverse complement strand
TACGAAGATGTCATGTTGCGTGACGATCTTTGCCCGAGCAAACCGACATGGTTGAGGACCAAGAGCGGCCTGGGCCGGATCGAAAAAGTTGACCAGTTTACCGTACGTATTGAATTCCTCGATCCGAACCGCGTGTTCACTGAATGGTGTGCGGGACAGTTGGTGGCGGGCCAATGGGCGCGTTCGCACATCCTTTCGGCAATCTATCTGCCGCGGCACTTCTTGAGCCAATTTCACCCCAAGTACACGGCGTCTGAGCAATTGGACGAGCGGAGCCGTGCCGCGGGCTTCGACGGTTGGGTGCCGTACTTCCGTGAAAAAATGCTACCGCATCGAAATCCCGCGCTGCCCACCCTAGGACCGTGGGTGACGGTGAAGCCCATTACCGGAGAGCAATTTGTCTTGGAACGCAACCCATTTTACTGGGCCGTCGATTCCGCCGGTAATCAGTTGCCGTATATCGATCGCATCGTAATGCGTTTGGCCGGCGATCCGGAAGTCTTGAATCTGCGTGCGGTTGCCGGCGAACTCGACATGCAGGATCGGCACATCCAGCTCAGCAAGGTGCCGGTGCTTCATGAAAACGCCGAGCGGGGAGAGTATCGCATTTTGCTCTGGCCAGATTGGGGCGGGAACGATTGCTGCGTGTATTTCAATCAGAACTACGACGATGATCCTGAAATTGCCGCGCTCTTGCGTTCGGTGGATTTTCGCAAGGCATTATCGCTGGCCATCGATCGGGAAGAAATCAATGAGCTGATTTTTTTGGGCACCGGCGAGCCGCGCGCGTTTCTGCCGCCGGCAAATACGCCGTACTATCCCGGTCCGCAATTTGAGATGACATGCGCGGAGCTGGACCGGGATGAAGCCAGGCGTTTGCTTGACGACCTGGGACTCAATCGCAATGCGGAAGGTATTTTCCAGCGACGCGACCGCGACGGCACTTTGACGATTACGCTCGAAGTGCAGTCGGGCTCGGTCCTCGACTTTCGGTCGGTCGCCGAGTTGCTGGAACGGCAGTGGAGGCAGGTCGGCCTGAATGTCGACGTGGCGATTCGCGACCGTACGTTCTATAACGAACGGCTCTTAGCCAATCAGATCCAAGTCTGTCTGTGGAATCCCAGTGGAAGCGAGAATCTGTGGGCCTATCCGTTTGCGTTGGTGCCCTATCTTGGGAACACGCAATGGGCGCCGGCCACTGGGGACTGGTACGCGTCCGGCGGCAAATCGGGCAAGCCTCCAACGCCCACGATGAAGCGGCTTCGCGACCTTTTCGAGTTGGGCGGCACGCTCCCCTTGGAGAAGCGAATTCCCATCGGGCAGGAGATTTGGAAGATCCATTGCGAAAACTTGTTCGTTGTCGGCACCGTCGGACTCTCGCCTGCGGTGAGCGGCGTGGTGGTCGTGAAAAACCATTTTCGCAACGTGCCCGACGTGGCGCCGAATTCTCCCATGCTGCAGAATCCCGGCATCGCGCGGCCGGAGACGTTCTTCTTCAATAACTGACGCTAATAAAAATGCTGTTATACGTTCTGCGACGTCTCGTGATCGCCTGCCTCACCATCGTAGTAGTCTCGATGCTGTCGTTCACCATCATTCAACTTCCGCCCGGCGACTACCTGTCCTCCTACATGGCACGGTTGCAGGCCCAAGGAGATTCCGTCTCACTCGAGCAGATCGAAGGCCTGCGGACCCAGTACGGACTCGATAAGCCGCTGGTGGTTCAGTATTTGAAATGGGTCGGCAATATGCTTCGCGGCAATTTTGGCATGTCGCTGGAATGGGGCCGGCCCGTGGCCGAGCTCATCGGCGAGCGCCTGCTGTTGACGATAATTCTGGCGTGCTCCGCGATGCTTCTGACGTGGGCGATTGCCTTGCCCGTCGGGGTGTATTCCGCAGTGCGGCAGCATTCGGTGGCGGACTATTTATTCACTTTCATTGGCTTTCTTGGTTTGGCAATTCCCGATTTCCTGTTGGCTTTGGTGATGATGTATGTCGCCTATGCGTGGTTCGGAGCCAACGTGAGCGGGCTGTTTTCGCCCGAGTTTATCGACGCGCCTTGGACCGTCGCCCGCACACTGGATTTGCTCAAGCACCTTTGGATTCCCTCGCTGGTGCTCGGCGCCTCGGGCGCAGCCGCCTTGATCCGCACGCTGCGGGCGAACTTGCTCGATGAGCTGCGTAAGCCGTACATGATTACGGCGCGAGCCAAAGGCTTGCCTTACTGGCGGGCGGTCCTCAAGTATCCGCTGCGAATCGCGCTCAACCCGTTGGTCAGCACTTCCGGCTACATTCTGCCGCGGTTGATTTCGGGGAGTGTGATCGTGTCGGTAGTGCTCAGTCTGTCGACCGTTGGACCGTTGCTACTGGGGGCGCTGCTTTCGCAGGACATGTATCTGGCCGGCGCGATTATCTTGCTGTTGAGCACCTTGACGGTGATCGGCACGCTCGTATCGGACATATTGTTGGTGCTCTTGGATCCGCGGATTCGATTGGGAGGGCACGCATGACGAACGAGAAGCGGCAGGTCGATCCCGCGCTCGTGAGCGTCTGGCGGCTCACGTGGCGGCGGTTTCGCAAACATCGCTTGGCGCTGGTTTCGCTGTACGTAGTTGGCGTGATGTACCTGGTGGCGGCATTGGCGGATTTTCTGGCCACCGGAGATCCGCGCACCACGCACTCACGGCTTTCTTACCTGCCGCCGCAATCGATTCGCTGGTTCGACGGCGGTCAGTTTCGTCCGCACGTGCTGGGCATTCGCGTTAAGCGAGATCCCCGCAAGTTGCGCCGCTCCTATCAGCTCGATCCGAGCGAGAAAATCCCGGTGCGATTCTTCGCAAGCGGTTTCGAGTATCGCTTTTTGGGTCTGGTTCCCGCCACGCGGCACCTGGTCGGCCTGGAAGCTACGTCGACGCGCGACAATGTTTTCCTGCTGGGGACGGATCGGCTCGGCAGAGACCTCTGGTCGCGGCTGCTTTATGGGACACGGATTTCGCTGTCGATCGGTCTGGTGGGTGTGGCGATCAGCCTGGTTCTGGGGATCACGCTCGGCGGCGTTTCCGGCTTGTACGGCGGTTGGATCGATACGGTGATTCAGCGGCTGATCGAGTTTCTGCGCTCGATCCCCACAATTCCGCTGTGGCTGGGTCTGGCCGCCGCGCTGCCGCGCGATTGGTCGGTGATCCAAGTTTATTTGGCGGTGACCGTGATTATTTCGCTCATCGCTTGGACGCAAATCGCGCGCGAGGTGCGAGGCAAATTCCTCGCGCTGCGCGAAGAAGACTTTGTCACCGCCGCCCGGCTTTACGGCTGTAGCGAGACCCGCATATTATTCCGCCATTTGCTGCCCTGCATCAGCAGCCACGTGATCGCCGTCACGACATTGGCCATTCCCACGATGATTGTCAGCGAAACGGCCCTGAGCTTCCTGGGACTGGGATTGCGCCCCCCCGCGATTAGCTGGGGCGTGCTGCTGCAAGACGCGCAAAACGTGCAGACCGTGGCCTTGTATTCGTGGCTAATGCTGCCGGGCCTGGTGGTGATCGTGGCGGTACTGGCGTTCAACTTTCTTGGTGACGGGCTGCGCGATGCCGCCGATCCGTATTCCGTGTGAGACATCCGATGACGATCGCTGAAGCCCCCGTATTGTCGGTGCAAGATCTGAAGACGTGGTTCGATACCGACGAGGGAGTCGTGCGCGCGGTCGACGGCGTGAGGTTCGAGCTGCG
>SXHT01000289.1 GCA_005773095.1 Planctomycetaceae bacterium | reverse complement strand
CCCAATAACCGCGATGCTCGTTAAAGTGGCGGTTCGACTCGTGATTGAGGATCGCGGCGATCCGCCCCACAGGCTGGCCGTCGCGCAGGGCGAGAAAGGTCTGTTGCTCGGCAACCTTCTGAAACGGGTGCCGCGCGTAGCCCACCAGTTCCTTTTGCACCTTCCGCAGCGGAGGCACCCAATAGGGACTTCCTCGATAAATCGTCCAGGGCAGTTTGAGAAACTGCCGTCGCTGGCTCCACGTGGCAACTGATTTCACCTCGAGCGTCATGGCGGTACTCTATCTGGGCATTTTCCGACTGTAAAGCGACGGGTAGAATAGAAGCCATGCCCCGCCGTACTCTGCTCGTTATGCTTGTCGCCAGCGTGGTTGCCCTGATTTGCCATGCGCGGGCCGATCGGCAGCCCTATGGCCACTATCTGTCCGAGATTCTCGACATCATTGATACTCACTATGTCGAGCCGGTCGAAGACCAAAAGCTGTTCGAGTCGGCCGTCGATGGCATGCTCAGCCAGCTCGACGAACATTCGTCATACATCACGCGCGATGGCCTGGCCGAGTTGCGCGAAAACCTGGACCAGGAGTTTGGCGGCATCGGCATCGAGGTCACGCTCGATCCCAAGACCAAGGAACTCACCGTCCTGAGCCCCCTGGTCGGTACGCCAGCCTACCTCGCCGGCATTCGTGCCGGAGACAAGATCGCAAGCGTGAATGGCGAATCCACGGCCGGGTTTTCCCTGCCAGACGCCGTGCGGCGGTTACGCGGCAAGGCCGGCGACATGGTCAGGTTGCAGATCGTTCGCAAAGGCGCCGACAAGCCGCTGGATTTCGAGGTGACCCGCGCCGAAATTCCGCTTGAAAGCGTCCGCGGCGACAGTCGCCGGGCCGACGGCACCTGGAACTTCGTGCTCGCCGGTTATCCGCAGATCGGTTATATCCGCATCAACAACTTCGGCGAGCGAACCGCCGAGGAGGTCGCGGCCGCGCTCGATGCGCTGCATGCCGCCGGCGTGAAAGGGCTCGTGCTCGACCTGCGCGAGAATCCGGGCGGACTGCTCAACGCCGCGGTTGGCGTTTGTGAGCTGTTCGTTGCGCCAGGAAGCCTGATCGTCACCACGCGCGGACGCAATGGCACGATCGATGAAACCTATCGGGCTGGCGGCGAGGGCCGCCGCTACGACGGAGCGATGTGCGTGCTCGTGAATCGCTATAGCGCCAGCGCCAGCGAGATCGTTGCCGCCTGCCTGCAGGACTACCAGCGGGCCGGAATCGTCGGCGAGCGCTCGTTTGGCAAGGGGACCGTGCAGAAGGTCCACGAGGTGGAAGGGGGCAAGGGCGTGCTCAAGCTGACGACCTCAAGCTACTGGCGTCCCAGCGAAAAGAACATCCATCGCCTGAGCACGAACCAAGAGGCCGACGAGTGGGGCGTGCGACCCGACCAGGGTTGCGAGCTCAAGTTGTCGGACGACGACCTGCTGAAATGGCACGAACTCCGCCGTCAGCGCGACATCCTTCCGCCGGCCGACGGCGAGCAGCGGCCCGACTTTCTGAGCATCAAGCCCGAGGACGCCGCCAGGCTCGATCCGCAGATGCAAAAAGCGGTGGAGATGCTGGAGCGCAAAAAAAATGCCCCCGGAAAGGCATTGTCCCAGGGGGGCGGAGGACAACAACCTTTTCCGGGAGCGATTGGATCAGACGTGCTTGTCGGCACGATTGATCGATGCGGCGGTGCTTGAGTTGGATCGCCTCAAAAACACCTGCCACCTTGTACGCGAAGCGGACTGCTGGCTTCCATGCCGGCAGCCCATGCTTCGTGGACCGCAGGAGACGTTTCGACGCGCGAGCGGCAAATCGTTTCCCGGTGCGGACCCTGCCACGTGGTTCTTAAGAAAACTTTGACCTGGCGGCCCGCCGAGAGTTCTTGAAGCCGCGAAACAAGATTGGCCCTGGCCGATCGCGTCCCTGCGACACTTCTCGCACGCTCAAGCGAGCACGTTTGATTCATGAGGGCCGGAGAATAGGACAAGCCTAAAAACAGGTCAAGACGGGTTTTTCGCCACGCGCGATGTTGCGACATCGCGTGCTAGCTGCAGGCGGGCTCGCCCGCAGTTATTGCGGCATCCCTACTTGACGACCCCGCACCCTTCTTCGTACTTCAACCCGCAATGCATCGGCAGATAAACCCTCACGAGGAGGTTGAGGTGTTCGAGATTATCGAGAAACTTGCACGATGCAATCCGCAGAGTCGTTTCTGGGATTGTTCACGAGCGTGCTCACGGGTACGGCGCTCATCGCCGCGGCGTCGTAGGGTGCAAGCAAGGGCGTCAATCGCTCGATTTCGTGCACAGCCACGTCGAGCCAAAGATCGTAATGGTCGTGCGGCACGATTACGGGCATGCGGTCGTGAAGCGGCGCCATCAGCGCATTGGCTGCCGTGGTGATGATCGTGCAAGACTCGATCGGCTCGCCGCAGCGATCATTCCGTTCCCACAGACCGGCGAAGGCGAACGGCTGCTCGTCCTTCATCGTGATGTAATACGGCTGCTTGAAAGTCTTCTTGCCGGAATGGCCGCGACGGGGCCCCGCCGCAGGTAGCGTCGCGACAGGTTTCCGCCACTCGTAAAAGCCGTCGGCGAGAATCAAACACCGCCGTGCCGCAAACGCTTTGCGAAACGATGGCTTCTCGGCAACCGTCTCCCCCCGCGCGTTGATCATGCGGTTGCCAATCGACAGATCATCGGCCCAAGCAGGAACCAGTCCCCAACGGAAGTACGTTAACTGCCGCGCCTCGGTCATCGTGTCCAGGCGTACCGCAGCCACCTGCTGCGTCGGGGAAATGTTGTACCGCGGCGCAAGTTCGAGCAGCGTCGCCGGCAGCCGAAAGGCCTTGGCGACTTCGTGCGCTGGCGTCCGCAGCGTGAACCGACCACACATAATGCGTTGCAAATTGAAAAGTTACAGGATGTCCAAGCAATCCATGACAAGCTTCGGCCGCGCAATACGAATAACCCAGGGATCGCCTAAATTCACCAAACCAAATTACCCAAAACCCCTAAAGTCGCAAAGTATGACGATTCGATGCACAGTTCTGAGTGGAATCAGGTAATCAGCGCAGATACTCCGTGCTCTTGCCATGGCAACGGTTATTCTGATTCTAACGTTTCTGGAAGCTGCGACCTGATTCACGAAGGTTACCAACATGGCATTCTCCGATTTCTCGGAACGTCCACGCTCGTTAGGTCCCACCCTGCTGCTTGCACTGGCGGCTCTAATCGGCCTGTTCATCTTGGGCTGGATCGTCTACCTGCCCTTTCGCATCGATGTGCCAATCGGCCACATGGCGATTCTGATCACGAAGACGGGCAAAGATATAAAGAATACTGACGAGATCGCGCCCGATGCCAGCTTCAAAGGCGTGCAGCGCGAAGTGCTCACCGAAGGTCGCTACTTCAAGAACCCGTTCTATTGGGATTGGGAAGTCGTTCCGCAGGCGGAAATTGAAAACGGCAAGCTTGGCGTTTTGGTAAGTCTGACGGGGGACGAACTCCCCTACGGCGAGTTTCTCGCGCGGCTCGACCAAGACGGGCAGCCAATAACCAAGGGCATCATGCCCGATGTGCTGCGGCCAGGCCGTTATCCGGTGCATCCGTATCTGTACGGCGTTGAGATTCACGATCCCGTCACAATTCCCGCCGGGTCTCGCGGCGTGGTCACGAATCTTGCCGGAAAATTTCCCGAGGACCCGAATCAATTGCTTGTGAAGGAAGGCGAGCGCGGCGTGCAACCCAAGCCGCTCGATTCCGGAACGTATTATATCAACCCGTACGTCACCAGCATCAGCCTGGTCGATTGCCGCAGCCAGCGCTACAACCTGGCGGAAAACAAGGACATGGGTTTCCCGAGCAAAGACGGCTTCTGGGTCAGCCTGGATGGCATCATCGAGTTTCGCATCGATCCCAAGAAGGTGGCCGAGGTGTACGTCGCATACAATGATGATTCGAATGGCGACCGGGTCGACGACGAGATCATCAGCAAGATCATCACGCCGAATGCCCGCAGTTTCTGCCGGCTGGAAGGCTCGAACGGGTTGGGCCGGGAATTCATTTCCGGCATAACTCGCAAGGTCTTTCAGGAGAACTTTCAGAAGGCGATGAAGCGCGAGTGCGAGCCGCGCGGCGTCGAGATCATCCAGGCCCTGATCACGCGGATCAATCCGCCGCAACAGATCGCCCAGCCGGTGCGCGAGCGCGAAATCGCCAAGCAGCAGGAGAAGCAATATCGCGAACAAATTCTGCAGCAGAAGGCCGAGCAGCAAGTGGCAATCCAGGGGGAATTGGTCAAGCAGCGGCAATCGCTGGTCAAGGCCGAGCAAGACGTGGTGAAGCTCACCACCGAAGCGATGCAGAAACAAGCAGTCGCCGTCACCGGCGCCCAGCAGCGCAAGGGAGTCGCGGTTTTCAATCTGCAAGCCGCGGAAGATCAGGTGTCCGCGATTCTTGCCCGCGGTAAAGCGGAAGCCGACGTGGTGACATTTCAGAATCAGGCGGAAGCCGCCGGCTGGAAGCGTTCGGTCGAAGCCTTCGATGGCAATGGTATGCAGTACTCGCAGTACGTACTCTTTGAAAAGCTCGCCGGCGCTTACCACCGAATCATGGTCAACACGGCCGACAGCCCGTTAATGAAAATTTTCGAGCCCTCGATGGAAACGTCGAAGCCGCAAGCGGCCGGCCGGTGAGTAACCTTGCCGGGAGGGCGAGGCTGCCCATCCACAATGCACAAGCCGAAATCCGAGATCCAAAATCTGAGATCTGAAATTTCATGAACACCATCTCATCCCGACTTCGCAACGCTTTGCCCTCGCAACCAACCATTTCACTGCTGATCGTGTTGTTCGTTCTGATGGTTGTCGGCTGGCAGGCGTTCGAGTGGCTGATTAATCGCGTCTATGTCGATCAAGGCTACAGTCTGCGGCTGCGCTACAAGGGCCCCCCCTTGCCATTCCTCCCGGGCAATCGCCCGCAGACGAAGCCGGGACACCTCGCACAAGTCGACGAAGACGGCGATCCGCTCGAGATCGGCGTGCTCGAGCAGATGGTCGGCCCGGGACGCCATTTCTTCAATCCGCTGTGGTGGGAACGCACACTGGTCAAAGACACCGTCGTCAAGCCCGGCGAAGTGGCGGTCGTCACCAGCAAGCTCGGCGATGAACTCCCCGCCCACCAGTACCTCGTCGATGGCGATCTAGGCGACGGAAAATTCAAAGGCATTCTGCGGAAGGTGCTCGCGCCCGGCGTGTATCGAATCAACGACTATTCCTTTGCCACCAAAATCATTCAGCTCGAAAAGTTCCAGTCAGGCAACCAGATCAAGAACGCCGGTTGGGTGCAGATCAGGCCGGGCTACGTCGGCGTGGTCACCAACCTGACCGACAACCCGGCGACGGGAGCAAAGACGGGCATCCAAGAAGACGTGCTGCCGCCGGGCATCTACCCGATCAACCCCCGCGAGCAGGAAGTGGACGTCGTCAACATCGGCTACCGTGAGAAGAGCATCGTCAACAATCTACGCACCGACCCCAGCGGCAAAGTCCTGCTCGACGCCAGCGGCGAACCGGCAATCTCCCAAGACGAGGCGGGGATCAGCTTTCCGTCGAACGACGGGTTCAATATCCACATGGATTTCACGGCCATCTGGGGCATCTTGCCGGAGCAAGCGCCCGAGGTGATCCGTAAGTTTGGCAACGTCGAGGCGGTGGAAACCAAGGTGGTCATTCCGCAGATCGAAAGCATTTGCCGCAACATGGGCAGCACGCTGGGCGCGGTCGATTTGCTGGTGGGCGAATCTCGGCAGAAGTTCCAGACCGAAACCACAGAAGCCTTCAAAGATGTGCTCGAGGAAAAGGGGCTGACGTTGCTCTACGGTCTGGTGCGGCACATCTACATTCCCCAAGAAGTGCGGTTGCCAATTCAACAGGCGTTTCTGGCCGACGAGCTGAAGATCACGCTTGAACAACAGCAACTCACCAAGCAAACCGAAGCCTTGCTACGCGAAGCCGAACGCAAAGTGGAACTCGAAACCGAACGCACCCGCGTCGAGACCGACAAGCTCGTGGCCCAGAAACTTGCCGAAGGCCAAAAAACCTCCGAGGAAACTCGGGCCAAGACCACGCAGCTGGTGGCGGCCGTGGACAAGGAAACCGCCGGGCTCGAAGCCCAATCCATCGTCAAACTCGGCGAGGCGAATGCCAAGTCGCAAAAGATGCTCGCAGAGGCCAAGGCCGACAAGTTCAACCTGGCGGTGCAGGCCTTTGGCTCCGGCAAGGCTTTCACCCAATGGACTTTTGCAACCGGCCTGCCAGCCGATGTTGAACTGCGCACGCTGTATGCGGGCGCCGGTACGTTCTGGACCGACCTCAAAAGCTTCTCCGACGTGCTGCTGGGGAAGCAGGAGCAGGCCAAGTCTCCCGCCAAGAGCCCGGTTTCCGACCCCGGTCGGTAAGCCCACGCTACGAGGTATCCGCACCAGCCGCCAGCGAGGCGTGGATCCAGTGCAGATAGTCGGAGCAGCCGTCGACCACGGGCAAGGCGATGACCTCGGGCACGTCGTACGAGTGCAGCTCGCGCAGCGCCGCCTCAAGCTGCGGGTAGAACTGCCGGGCGCTTTTCAGCAAGCACAGCCATTCCTGCTTGTGCTCGACGACGCCTTCCCAGCGAAAGACGCTGCGAATCGGGCCAACGACTTGCGCGCATGCGGCCAGGTTTCGTTCCACCAGTTCGCCGGCAATTTTGTCCGCTTCGTCGCGGCTGCCGGTGGTCGTCATCACCACGATTGCGTCGATCATCGCCCCCCTCTTCACGCTATTTTAACTTGATCGGCAGTTGATCGATCTTGGCCGCCAGAATGAAGTCGTTTTCCGAAAGGCCGCCGATCGCGTGCGTCCATAATTCGATCCACACCTTGCGGTAACTTTCCAAGTGCACATCGGGATGATGCCCATCATCCTCCGCGATTTTCGCCACGGCATTGAAAAACTCCATGCCGGCCAGAAAGTGCTTAACCGTCCAGTCCTTGCGAATCCGCTGGCCATCATGCGTCAGCCGCCACCCGACAAGTGTGTTGAGCTGCGCCTGGGCTTCGTCGCGCGCGTACTTCGCCACGCCTCCTTCGCAGGGCACGCATTTCTTCTGCGTCAGTTGCTCGGCGGTCTGGGCCTGCATGCATCACCTCCCGTGTCAGAAACCGCAATCGCGCGGATGTATAATAGGGCAATACCCGCTACCGCCATTATCGGGAGGGTGGTCCCAGCGTCAATGCAGGCGCCAACGAGTTGCACAACGTGACCGCCGCATACGCATGGGCCATGTGGCAACAGTAGAATCGAATATTGAGACTCCGCGGACGAGGAACCATTGTGTCACCGATTGGGAATTGACTTCCATGCACGACTTGCAGGCGTTTCCGAATTTCAGCGAGGCCGCCTCGGCCGTCTTGCGATTTCTGCACGAGCGAACCGGCTTCGACCTGTGGATGGTCGCGCGTACCGAGGGGGACGACTGGATCGTGCTCGACGCGCTCGATCAGGGTTACGGCGTCGCGGTGGGGCACGTTTTTCGCTGGGCCGATTCGTTGTGCTCTCGAATGGTCGACGGGCGCGGTCCGAGCGTGGCCCCGTGCGCTCACGACGTGCCGGCATTTGCCACCGCCCCATTCGCCATGCAGATGCCCGTCGGGGCGTACCTCGGCGTGCCCCTTTGGCGATCGGACGGCACGCTTTTTGGCACCCTCTGCGGAATTCATCCTGAACCGAAATCGCACGATTTGCACTGCCAGCTCCCCTTGGTCAAGCTGCTGGCCAGGCTGCTCTCGAGCTTACTGCTGGCCGAACTCGAAACCCAGCGTCAGGCTCGCCGCGCCGAACATGCCGAGGCCGACCTGCTCACCGACGCACTCACCGGTCTGTTCAACCGGCGCGGCTGGGACGCTCTGCTGTCCGCGGAAGACAGCCGCTGCAAACGCTACGGCAGTCCGGCCTGCGTGCTGTCGATCGACCTCGACGAACTCAAGGAAGTCAATGACTCGCAGGGACACGCGCGCGGCGACGAACTGCTTAAAGCCACCGCCGAAGTGCTGCGGGCCTGCACTCGCCAACCGGACGTCGCTGCGCGCGTCGGCGGCGACGAGTTCGTCGTGCTGGCCGTGGAGTGCGACAAGACCTGCGGCGAAGTTCTGGTAGCACGCCTGGCCAGCGCGCTCGCCGCGGCCGAAGTGCGGGCATCGATCGGATTGTCGCCGCGCGCGGCATCCGGCACGCTGGAGCAAGCCTGGCGGGAATCTGACCGGCTGATGTACGCCCAGAAGCGAAAGGAATCGGCGGTACCGCGCAGGGGCAAAAGCGCGATGCGGTGAGTTGAGTAAGGCCAGGCTGGCCGTTCACGGGCCTCGGACTGGCCGACTTGCCCGCATACCTTGCCTGGATGCCCACGGTGGCATGGCCATTCGCCCTCGCAGGCGCGACCGGAGTATTAGGCTGAACCCGCTTGACCCTTGCGACCGATACCACCGTTAGGTGGCTTTCCCCGCCGCATGGCAGGCCTGTCGAAAGCCCTCCTCGCCAATGCCCGCGCGAGGGTCCCGCCGTGGACAAGCCGCACCGGCAGCCGGGCCCCCCCCCGCCACCGAAGGTCCACACGCCGTGAGCATCCATTCGCAAGCGATTGTCAGTCCACAGGCCCAGATCGGCCGCGACGTAAAGATCGGCCCCTTCAGCATCGTCGAGGCGAACGCCGTCATCGGCGACAATTGCGTGTTGGAAAGCAGCGTGGTGATCAAAGAGGGCACGAAGCTCGGCACGGGCAATCACATTCTCGAGGGCACGATCGTCGGCGGAACACCGCAGCACATGCGCCCGCCGCAACACCTGGGTGGGCTCGAAATCGGCTCGAACAATACGATTCGCGAGTATGTCACCATTCACCGCGCATTGCACAAAGGGGGCATGACCGTTCTCGGCGACAACAACATGCTCATGGTGGGGACGCACATCGCCCACGATTGCCGCTTGGGCAACCACACCATTTTCGCCAACAACGCTTTGCTGGCCGGCCATGTGGCCGTTGCCGACCGCGCTTTCATCTCCGGAAGCGTGGGCGTTCACCAGTTCTGCCGGATTGGCAAGTTGGCGATGGTCGGCGGCCATGCCCGCGTCTTGCAAGATGTGCCCCCCTATGTCACAGTCGATGGTGGGACGGGCTTGATAGTGGGGTTGAATCTGGTCGGATTGCGTCGCAACGGATTCACTTCGGACGAAATCAAGGAACTCAAAGCCGGGTACCGATTGATCTACCGATCGGGTTTGATGTGGACCGAGGTGCTGGCCGAACTCAAGCGGCAATTTCCCGACGGCCCAGCCGCGATGTTTTACGAGTTCTTCTCGCAAGGCACGCGCGGCTTCGTGCAAGAGCGCCGCATGCCGCCGACGGCAACGCTCAAGATTCGCCGCGACGACGAAGATGAAACCGCGTCCAGCAAAACGACCGTCGAGTTCAAGGCAAAAGCCGGCTGACGCCGACGCCGCTCATCGTTTCTTCGTGATCGTCGTGATCTTGCCGGGAAAATAAGCCAGTCCCCGGCCCGTGAACGGTTACATTATGCCCCACGTCGAGCAGGACTTTTCCACGCCGCAGTCCGAAGCGCTGCATCGGCGGTCGTGCCAATCGCTGGCGCTGGGTGTCTCCAGCGGCCTGCGGCGAAACGTTGGCCCCGTGCCCATGTTCTTTGAGCGCGGTGACGGTCCCTACTTCTTCGACGTCGATGGCCACAAGCTGCTCGATTACACGCTCGCCTGGGGGCCGCTCATCTTGGGCAACAACCATCCGGCTGTGACTGCCGCGGTGATCAAGCAGCTTGCTCGAGCTTACGCCTTCGGAGCCCAGCATCACGGTGAAGTTGAACTCGCCGAGATCCTCGTCCGCGTACTGCCCGGCGTCGAAAGGGTCGTGTTCTCCAACACCGGCACCGAGGCCGTCCAGGCCGCCCTGCGACTGGCGCGGGCCTTCACGGGGCGCAGCAAGGTCATCAAATTTGAAGGGCATTATCACGGTTGGCTCAACAACGTGCTGGTGAGCTATCGCCTCAAACCGAACGATCCATGTGCAACACTGCCGACATGCGGCGGTCAGCCCGCCGCGGAGTTCGCCGAGACGCTGGTGCTGCCTTGGAATGACCTCGATGCCATCGCCGCGGCATTCCAACGCCACCCGCATGAAATCGCCTGCGTGTTGACCGAGCCAATCCTGGTCAATGGCGGAAGCTGCATGCCATGCGCGGGATACTTGCAGGGCATCGTCGATCTTTGCCGCAAGCACGGCGCTGTCTCGATCTTCGACGAAGTGATTACCGGTTTCCGTATCGCACTCGGCGGAGCCCGAGAGTTTTTTGGCGTCACGCCCGACCTGTCGGTCTACGCCAAAGCGCTGGCCGCCGGCTTCACGCTGTCGGCCGTCGGTGGCCGGGCGGAGATCTTTCGAGTCCTCGAAGACGGTCGCACGATTCATGCGGGCACGTACAACGGAAATCCGATCAATCTGGCGGCCGCGGTGGCCACGATCAGGACGCTGGAAGAGCCGGGCACTTTCGATCGCATGCGCGCGCATGGATTGAAGTTACGACAAACAATCGAACGCGTCGCCGTCGAGCGCGGCATTCCACTTGTCACGACGGGCGTCGACTCAGTGTTCAGCGTGCACTTTGGCCTCCACGCGCCGCCGCAGACCTATCGAGAAACTTTACCCGCGGACGCGGTGGGCTACGGTCGCTTCCGGCTCGCGATGTTGTGCGCCGGCGTGCATCTGCTTCCCGACGGTCGCTGGTACATCGGCGCCGCGCACTCCGACCGGGAACTGCTGTTTGCTCAGCAGGCCATCGAAGACACTTTGACGGTCGGCGGCAAGTGAAACTCAATCGCCGTCGGCCGCAGCGAGTCTCACCTGCCAGCGATCAGGGGAATTTGCTAGAGTGAAGGTGAATACTACTTTGAAGCACTCGCGCCCGTAGCTCAATTGGTCAGAGCAGCAGACTCATAATCTGTTGGTTCTCGGTTCAAGTCCGAGCGGGCGCAAAACAAAAGGCCACGCTGATCGCAGCGTGGCCTTTTTCTTGAGCCGTAACCGTTCACGGGCCGGGGGACTGGCTCATTTTCCCGGCGAATTCGCGCAAGCTGCATTGTTCTGTCAGCAGGTTGTCCAACGTGGTTACCGGGAAGATGTGCCTGTCCCCCTGTCCCGATCGGCTCGAAGCGGTGCAAATCGGCGCCGCCGACTACGGAGCCCAGATGACTGTCCCCATATGGTATTGCGGATGGTCGGTAGTTTTCTGGGCGTAGAAGGCCGTGAGAATTTGACCATCCGGAAGTTGGACGCTGCTGGGATAGCCTCCGTCGCCTTCAAAGCCGGCGACTCTTAGCGGGTCACTCCAGGTTTCACCTTCATCGCTTGAGAATCGAACATCGACTCCCTTGGGCAAGACGCGATTTCCGTACGTGGCGAGAATTCGGCCGTCCTTGAGACGCGCGAAATGTCCAGGATGCGCCTGTTTGCCCGATAGGGCAGCGCCTTTCGTCCAGGTACGGCCGTCGTCCGAGGACGAGTAAATTGTCAACCCGTCCAATCGGGCGCCCAGCAGCCATTTGCCTTGCCCCAAGTGAAAGATGGCCGGTTCATGGATGATCACGTCGGCATCCACACGGCTCGGCTCTCCCCATGATTTCCCGTCATCGTCGCTACGCAGAACAAACGTATCTCCGGCGTCGGCACCATAGACGCCCACCCGCAGCTTGCCGTCATTGCCGGGTAAAATATCGCCGAAGGGGACGCCTGGCTTGCCTGTCGGCGTCTTGGGAAAGGAATCGCGGTCGATACTCCAAGTTGTTCCGCCGTCTTTCGAACGGCAAATCCACGGGTTCAGTATTTGAGCGGGAGGCTTGTGATCGGCTCGCTGTCCCTTTGGCGGTCGGTGGCTCCAACCCGAGACAATCACCAATAAATCCCCGTCGGTCGCAAGTCCCGCAGCGACGTTCATGCGGTTGGTGGCGGGATCGTGTGGCGCGGGCGTGCCCAGCAGCTTCCAGGTTTGACCCTGGTCCGTGCTTCCCCAGCATTCAACGCTCCCCTCCCAGGTACCGTGACACGGCTGGTTAAAGATCGTGGCGACGATCGTCCCATTCCGCAGCAACGTCAAATTGGGCCATGCGGTTACGTTGTCGATCGCGACAGCCGGACGAGGAACTTCGCCGCCGCGATTCTT
>SXHT01000288.1 GCA_005773095.1 Planctomycetaceae bacterium | reverse complement strand
ATTGTCTTGCGAACGGACGTCGTCAGCTATTGACGAGAGCGTAATCAAGCGTGATTTGTTTCATGCGCTAACGCATTTGGCAATCAGGAGGTTGCGGTTTCGACCCCGCCAGGCCATCTCACGGCCAATTGCCGCCGTAACTTGGCTTTCAGCTCCTCGTCGGTTTGCACCATCGTCGGTCGATGATCCGCAAGGTTGTAGTATTCGATCGTTATTTTTCCGCCAACCGCCACCTCGCCGCTGACGAACCCCTGAACCTCGAAAGTCGTGTCGTGCGCATGCCGCTTTTTCATCTCGGCTTTGATCGTCAGCGTCTCGCCCGGCCTCACGAACCGAGCGTACTTGATATTGCGCGCCTCCTTGAGCGTGACAATGCTGTGGGCGAAATCATCAGTCACCCGCACCAGCCATGCGCAGGCTTGCGTCATGGCCTCCAACATCAACACGCCGGGCAACACCGGAAAACGCGGAAAATGATCGTCCAGATATTCTTCCGCCAACGTCACGTTCTTGACGGTGGTGATCCGCGCGCCCGGTTCGAGTTCGGTCACCAGATCAACCAGCGTAAAACGCATAAGGACACTCTTCTGCGGAACAGCCCCTTCCGGGCTTAAACCTGCCCTCAGAATTAAACCTCCCAATATAGCCGGGGCGGGTGGGATGGATGAAGGGGTAAGAGCCTCCATCGTGGGGCAATTCGGCGGAATGAACCGTTGACGGGCAAAGCGAGGGGGGAAAGGCGCATTTTCCTGCAAAACACGTTCAACAACCACCCAACAGGACGACCCACCACTCCCGAATTCGCCGGAAAAATGAGCCCGCCCCCCGCCCGTGCGCGGCTCCCGGCGGAATGAATCGCAGGTCCGGCCGCGACGATTCCGGCGGATTTACCCCGCCGTTGGCCAGGCTGCACCTGGGCTCCGCACGCAAAAAAAACCCAGGGACGGCTGTCCCTGGGCTTTTTCGTCGTTTGACTTTGCCACTCAAGGCTGGCCTAAACTACGGGCCGATGCTCGACGGGTTCTTGGCCAGAAAATCGCGAGGGCCGCGATTGGTGTAGTACGGATACGTCACGGCCGCGGTCGGCGGGCCGCCACGGCCCATGCCTGCACCGTTGCGGGTGTTGGGCATCGCCACCAATGCGTTGTTGGCGCAGTGTCCTCCCCTGCATCCGCCGCCGTGGGCGACCGCGCAGCCATTCGGACCGCAACCTCCATGGCCACCGGCTTCGCACGAGGCGCAGCCGCACGATTCGCTACCACCACCGCACGATTCGCAGCCACCACCGCACGATTCGCAGCCATCAACGCACGACTCGCAGCCGCAGGGAGCGCATTCATCGCAACACGAGTTGCAACAGCACAACATTTTTTCCAAACAGCAGCATCCCGAGCCGCTGGTCACCGCAACCGCGGCAACTACCGCCAGTACTAGACGCTTCATGGGTCGAAAAATCCTTTCTTCGGAGCTGTTGTGGGGTCACCCGCCCGGTCGGTCCATCCGATCGGTCGCACAGCTCAGTCCCCCAGTTTGAACGGTCCCTCAAGACTGGTATCGGCGGCATAACCCGCACAATTGAGAAATTCGGCAATGCTGGCACGACTGGAAAATCCCGAATTGCCAGAACGGCAACCAGCTACTTGCCTGGCGGCCAGGGGCGCGGATAGCGAATTCTTTAACTACGCAATCGTTGATCCCTTGGGCAAGATCTCGGGCAGCGGTTCGGCCGGCGGCAGGTACAGCGACGGCAAAGTACCCGAGTACGATGTCGCACGTGAGTTGGCATCGGTGCAGGACTTCGGCAAGTTCCGTTTTCTGAAGCCCGAGATGTCGGCCGATCTCAAGGAACGGCTGTGGCTGGTCGAGCTGGGCGCATCGAAGGCGCTCAACAAGGATCTGAAGAAGATGGAGAAAGGGCTGACCACCGAGGATCGCGACCTGTTGCGCAAAACGGTGCAAGACTTCGTCGCGGATGAAGTCAAGTCGCTTGACGAGCTCAACAAGAGCGACGACGTGAACGACAAACTCGCGGCGCTCGATAAGGCAATGTTTCTGAACTCGCAATTCGCGTCGACGGCGGAGGGAAAGCGAGCCAAGGAAGTCTTGGCCGAACTGAACGGCGATAAGACGCTCAAGCA
Source organism: Planctomycetaceae bacterium (assembly GCA_005773095.1). Taxonomy (GTDB): domain Bacteria; phylum Planctomycetota; class Planctomycetia; order Pirellulales; family PALSA-1355; genus SXHT01. The sequence goes on along the minus strand of SXHT01000288.1, from coordinate 13,254 downwards.
AGAGGCTCTGGCGAAGAAGCAATACGAAAAAACGATGCGAATCGCCGATCAGGACAAGCGCGCCAAAGCGCTCGATCTCCTGGGGAAGAAATTCGCCAACACGCAATTCGGCAAACAAGCCAGCGAGGCGGCGCAGGCGACCGCCCGATAGTGCCATACCAGTGCAGTGTTGTCACTCATTGGCCGACGTTTCTGCAGGCGATCTTACTCGTCGAGCTCTGCAAAGCTCAGTCGTGGACGCCCCACGTATTTCTCTGCGGAAGCGGAACGACGCAGAGCCTGGGCACGAGAATTACTTTGCGTCGGGATCGAGCTCGACGAAACTCAGCTTTGAGAGCGGCTTGCCGTCGGCCATTTTCTGCCGCGTGCAGATGTCGATCACGCTCATCAGCGCGTCGTAACGCAGGCCCGAGTGCACCTGAATCACCACCTGTTCGAACGGCGTGTTGGCAGCCGTGAGCTTGTCTCGCAGTTCCGCATCCAAGCCGGCGAGCGTGGCCACGGGCTGGTCGAATACCTGCATGGTGCCCAGGCCGCCCGACTTGTTGGGGAATGCGCTGATCACCAGCGAATCCAAACCGGTGGTCACCGTTTTGTTGGTGTCGCCCGCCTTTTTGTCTTTGGTGCGGGCCATCACCACGGGCTGCGGTGGCGGCATGCGGAGCGAGATTTGGCCTTCGATCGGGGCCGGCTTGAACGTGAGCACAAAGAACGCCAACAACTGAAACGCCATGTCCAGCATGGCGGTCAGGTTGACCTCCACTCCGCCTGCGTCATGTTTTTTTCTGCGTCGGCGCGACATCGTCGAACTATGAACCTGGCTTCTTGTTCAAAGCCTTCATCGAAAAATTGCGGAAGCCGTTATCTTGGCAGGCCTTGATAACTCGATTGAGCAACTTGAAGGGCGTAGCCTGATCCGCCCGCACCACGACGTTGCTCGGCAGGTCATCAGTATCCTTGAAATCTCGGTCCTTAGCGCGAACCGCCAATCGGCTGGCGGCGCCTTCGTTGGCAATGTAGCCCTCGATATCCTCCTTCACTTCGCCAAAGACTTTGAGCTGGCCCAACTCGTTAATGTTAAGGACCAGCATGTCTTTGCTGCCCTTCATATCGACCGGTCGGGCCGAACCGACCACGGGCAATTTCAACTCCAGGTCCATCGATGCGGACTTGAAATTGATCACCAGCATGAAGAACGTGATCAACTGGAACACCATGTCCAGCATGGGCACCATGTCGGGTTCGCCTTCTTTACCGCTGCTGGCCATCTGGGAGATTCCTTGACGTTCGACCTGAAATCCGAGACAGGACAGACGAACTTGCGACTGCCAGGCTTACGCCTTGGCGGCCTTCGCCACCGGTGCGGCGGCCGCGGCAGGCGCCGTGCCCGTCGCCGGTGTGCCTTTGCCGCGGGCAGCGTGGGCGAACCGGCGGATGAATTCGTCGGCCGACAGCAAGGTCGTAACGCCCAGGTACATTGTCCTATTTCGGAAGACGGCGTAGAAGTAAATCGCAGGCAGCGCAAGTGCCACGCCTTCGAACGTTAGCAAAAGCGCTTCGGAGAGATTCTCCGCCACGGCGCTGGCTTTGATCTGCTGATCGCTCATGGCGATCACCGCGAAGCTACCGATCATTCCTTTAAGCGTACCCAAAAGTCCGATCATTGGCCCGAGCGAACCTATCACCGCGAGCATGCTGATCTTTTTTTCGTTCTCGACCGTGATCACCTCCGACACTCGCTCGGCGGCCTCGCGCGCTTCGGCCAGTCCGTTGGGTAGTTCCGCAATACCCGTGGAAACAATTCGGCACCACGGCGATTGATCATCTTTCACTGTGGCGAAAATCTCCTTGAATTGGCGCTTGCTGAGCAGATCTTCGCACTCATCCAGCAGGTCAGGTGGCATGACGACCACGGGGCGCATTTCAAGAAACAATCGGCCCACTGTGGAAACGAAATAAATCGACAGGACCAGAATGACGGCGCCGATCAAACCCGAGTTTCGAATGAACCAGATGAAGTACGACTCTTTGTGTTTGACTTCTTTCTCGCCATCGCGTTCTGCGGCGTCGCCGCCATCTTCCGCGGGCGCATTTTTCTCATCCTGGGCGAGCGCGGGTCGCGGCGAGTAGCTGTACGCCACTCCCCAGCCAAGAACCACCAAAAGCCACACCAAGACGTACCGCCGCTGCGAATTTGCCAACATGATCGAGAATTCTTCTGGTACGAAAACACGGACCGGCGGGACCGTTAAACTAAATCGCCCCGATCGTCCGCTAAGTAATGGTCCGCTAACTAATTGCAAAATTGCGCCGAAGCGCAAGTAGCTTGCCCCGAACCCGGTTCATCATAATTTCCTGGGATGGCCGTGAAAAGCACCTCTATCTCGCAACGGGTCGGTTTCCGTGTAATAATCGTGGTGCCATGAGCCAATTATTGCGAGGCAGCCCGAATCCCGACCTGTCGGCGTTACGCATTGACCTGCTCACACCCGCACCCGCCGCCAACCGCCGTGCCTGAATCGCCAGATTACCAGAATTGCCCGCACCGTAAGGTCGATGACCATGGCGTACCAGGCCCCAATCACCCCCCAGTTCCAGCTTTGCGTGAGCAGAATGGCCAGCGGCATTCGCACGCCCGCAAAGCCTACGATAGAGAAGACCAGTGGCCAGCGCGTGTCGCCTGCTCCTCGCAGCGCACCTGTCAGCACCATCAGTATTGCCAGGGGCAACATTGCCATTGATACGATCCGCAAGCAGGGGGCGGCCAGTTCCGCGACGCCGTGCTGACTGGGGCCCAGAAACAACTGAACCAACGGGTTCGCGCCGAAAAACATGACCATTCCGGCGGCTGACATAAGACCGCCGCCCGCCACGCAGGCTACCAGCACGGCACGCGTGGCTCGGCGATAATCGTGCATGCCAAGGTATTGACCGCAAAGTGTTGTGGCCGCCACTTGGAATGCCACACCGGGCAAGTAACCGAGCGACTCTAATCGAATCGACAATCCGTGTGCCGCCGCCGCCGCGTCGCCAAGTCGATTGATCAACGACAAGAACACAAGCTGACTAGAGACGATGAACAGAATGTCCGCGCCGCCAGGAATGCCAACATGCAGCAGGCGGCTGGTGAGTTTCTTGTCGAATCGCAGATCGCGAAGCCGCAAGCGGAGCCCGGCCCGACCGACCACCAGGCGCGCCACGGGCACCAATCCGCCCACGACGTGTCCCAGTGCGGTGCCCAGCGCCACGCCGTCCCAGCCGGTTTCCGGCAGCGGCCCTACGCCGAGCATCAACAGCCAACTGGTCGACACCCCGACGACGTTGACCAGAATCATCGTCACCAATCCCGTGACCGTGTCCCCCGCGCCCCGCAAGCACGAGATGCCCACCACTTCGAGCATCATCAGGGGCATGACCGGCAGCAGAAAGCGCAGAAACCTGGCCGCATGATCCACACTCTCACCGCGCAGCTGCAGGGCGTGCAGCAGCCTGTCGCCGAAAGCGAATCCCAGCATTGTTGTGACCACCGCCAGCGCAGTCCCCACCAGGAACGCCTGATGCAAAACGCGGTTAGCCAAGGCTCGGTCGTCGGCCCCCACAAATCGGGCAATCAAGGCCGTGGCCCCGATCCCCACCAAAGCGAACAGATTGGGGAGCAGCCAAAGGACATAATTCAGCGAAGTCATCGCGGCCAGATGCGACGCATCGAGATAATGACCAACCAGCCAGGTATCGGAAAACCCCAGCAACATGGTCAGCAATTGCTCGATCAACACCGGCCAGGCAAGCAGGAGCAGCGGTCGGAGCGTACCGGAATCCGCCGTGCCCTCGGCGGATTGGGGCTTCGGCGCAATTTCGGCGACACCCATAACACCCTCTCTCGCCAAGATCAGCGGAAGCCGAATTGACTTGGAACCCAGACACTTGGTTTGCCCTGTGTCTGCAAGCTAGACGAAGTGTACCGATGACAGGACACCGCCGAAATACAAAAAGCCCGGGGACGGCTGTCCCTGAGCTTTCGAGTGAAATGTCTTTCTTGCCGCTGAAACTACGCGAACAGCTCTTTGATCACTTTGCCGCTGTTGGCGATCTTCATTGGACGACCGTTCTTGCTGGTGAATGTGGTGTCGAGCGAGATGCCAAGGGCCTTGAGCACGCTGGCCATCACGTCCTGCGAGCTATACGGCTCGGTCTCGACATTCGTTCCGTCGGCGTTTGTTTCGCCCACGGCGATGCCCCCCTTCATGCCGGCGCCTCCGACGACCACGCTCCAGCTACGGGCCCAATGGTCGCGGCCGGTGTTGCCGTTGATACGCGGCGTGCGGCCGAACTCCCCCATCCAGATGATCGCGGTGTCTGGCAGCAGTCCTCGTTGTTCGAGATCCTCCACCAGGGCGCTCATCGCCTTATCGAGTTCCGGCAACTTCTGCGTCTCGAGCGCGCGGAAGTTGTCGTTGTGGGTGTCCCAGCCACCGAGATCCACTTCCACGAACGGCACGCCTTGTTCCACCAAACGGCGAGCCATCAGGCAGCCGCGGCCGAAGCCGGTGGTGCCGTAACGATCCTGCACTTCCTTCGGCTCGCGGCTGGTCTTGAAGGCTTCCATCTGTTTGCTGGTCATGAGCTGCAAGGTCTTGTCGAGAATCTTGGCATGATCCTTGGCCGAGTCGCCGCGGTTTTGGCTGATGAAGCCTTTTTCGAGCGAGGCCAGCATGTTCATGCGCTGCATCAAACGCTCCTGGTCCAGGCCCATTTGCAGATTGCGAACATTGCCGTCGGCGCCGACGACAAACGGGGCAAAAGTCATGCCCAAAAAGCCGGGGCCGACGCTTCCGCCACCCACCGACACGAACGGTGGTATCTCGAGACCGAGCGACTTGCTTTGATCGTCCAACTCGTGGGCAACGACCGAACCATAGCTCGGATGCTCGATATTCGGGTTTGGCACGTAGCCGGTGTGCATGTAGTAGCGGCCGCGCGTGTGATCGGCTTCGCGCGTGCTCATGGAGCGGATGATCGCCAGATTGTGCATTTGCCTGGCGGTCATCGGCATGTGCTCGCTGATCTGCGCGTTCCCGGAGGTGGCGATGGGCTGGAAGGGGCCGCCCGTGGGGGCGCCAGGTTTCAGATCCCAAATGTCGATCGTGGCCGGTCCGCCCCCCATCCACAACATGATCGCCGATTTGTGGCGCTTCTTCAGATCCTGCGAATTCGCGGCTAGCGCCTTGGTAAACTGCATGGCAGGCAAGGCGAGGGCGCTGGCGCCGGCCACGTGCGCCATAAAGTGACGCCGAGTCATTCCGCTGGGGGTGCTGAAAAGAGACATGCGTTTTCTCCGGGAGTGTTGCCTTGTCTGATATGCAGCCGCGACGCGAAAACGATCGACCAGCTCAACGCGTTCTGCACCCAGAGGGTACCCGGCGTCGCGGCTCAATATGGGTTAGTGATTTAAAATAAATTCGTTGCTGTTGAGCACGGCCCACCACGCATCTTGCAATGCCGCAACGGCGTCCCCCTTGCGCAGGGCGGCCAATTGGTCGGTGAGGCTTCGTTCGGTGTTGCTGGGACTGCGCCCCAGGGCCGCGCGGTACAGATAATCGATCTTGGCCTTGCCGCTGAGTTTCTCATTGGCGGCGACGCGCGCCAGGAAGCTTGCCTTATCGGTACGCGTGGCTTCCTTGATCAGCTCGCCGTTCATCATCATCAAGGTCTGCGAAATCGTGCCGTTGAAGGTGGTGGTCTCTTCGTTGTCGTCGGTGCCAAAGGCAGTCACAAACTGGCTGAGCCATTCCCGCGATTGCTTTTCCTGCTGGTCCCCAGTCAGCGTCTTGTGGGCTTCCGTGGCCGTGAGCAGCGAATGGTACAGCTCCTCAGCCCGCATCTGCCGCAGGTAAAAGTGGCTGAACATCGCCTTCTCGCCCAGGGAAGGATCATCCTTCTTGTTCTTGGCGCTCATCCGGCTTGATAAGCCGTACGGCTCGCTGAGCACGATCCAGCGAATGAGTTGTTTCAGATCGTAACTGTGACCGCGGATTTCCTTCCCCAAGCGGGCGAGCAGTTCGGGATGCGTCGGTGCATTGTGCGGCCCCATGTCGTCGATTGGCTTCGTGAAGCCATAGCCCAAAAAGTGCGCCCATAAGCGATTAACGATCATCTTGCCGAGGTCGTCGCTCTTGACCATCCACTTGGCAAGTTCCTCGCGACGGTTGACATCTTCCAAGTAACCGCTCTTGTTCAGCTCGCTACCGTCGAAGAACACGGGATAGGCGGCCTTCGTCAGGCCATTGCGCAGTTCGTAGAACAAGACAGCTTCCTCCGCGTTGCCGTCTTCACCGCCGAAGTCTTCATTGGCCAACTCGACGAAAGTCACGTCGTTGGACCCTTGCTCGAATCGCCGCAGAGCCCGCGTCTGCCGAAAGAAGGCGTTGAATTCCCAGAATTGGTTTTGCTTCCATTCGTTGAACGGATGATTGTGGCACTGGGTGCAGCGTACCTGCACGCCGAGAAAAATCTGCGCCGTCTTGGCCGTGGCTTCAATGCCGTTCTCGCTGAGATTGCCCGCCAGGAAGTTCACAAAACCATTGAAGTTCTCGTCCCCCGGACGACCCGAGCCATTGGCATTTACGAGCTCGTAAACCATCCTGTCATACGGCATGTTGCGCTGCAGCGCGCGCCGCAGCGATTGCTGTAATCCGCTGCGATTAATCAGCGAGCCTTCTTCGCTGCCGCCTGCGCGACCGATCAGCACGTTCGTCCACAGCGTCGTCCAATTGCGAGCATACTCTTCGACATACGGGCCGTCTTCGCTGAGCAGCTCATTCACCAAACGTAGCTGTTTGTCCGGCGCACGGTCGGCCTCAAACTTGTTGATTTCTTCCACCAGGGGGATCCGCCCCAAAACGTCGAGAAACAATCGGCGGCACCACTCGGCATCCGTCGCCGGGCCCGAGGGAGTCAGCCCCGAAGCTGCCCAGCCTTGACGAATCTGGTCGTTGATCAAGGCCACTTGCGGGATGTTGTGATCCTGCGCCAGGTGCTTCCTGCCTTTGGACGGGCTGTCGACCTTGGCCAAGGATCTCTCGTCGGCAGAGCACCTTGATGCCAGCATCAAGAGCGCATGACCCATCATGATCGCGGCCACGCAGGCCCAGCCGCCGTGGCTCAAGCGACGATTGGAAGTGCCCGTTAAACTGGACATCGTAATTCTCTTGCAGAAAGCCCAAGACCGGGGGCGAAATAGACCTGAGAAACTTCATCCTATACTGGGCCGGGTCGGTTATCCAAATGCGACGAGCCATAACTGGTCAGGGCGATTGCAACGTCTTGCTGGGACGGATTGAAAATCCGTCCTACTTGCCGACGACGCGATCGTCCTGCATGAGTGGCAGCATAAGAATTATTCGCTAAGGCCAGGGATAGTTATTGCCCCCCCGCGATATCCCGCGCGCACTGTAAACTCACCCATTGCCCACAACCGCGTGGCAAGCGTGCGATTCCGATTGTCACGGCGGTTCAATCGGTGATGCCGCCTGATCATTGACCGCGGACTCGATCAGAAACGGACCGGATCCGAAGTGTTGCGAATCGATGCAGATGTGCAGGAATGCTGCAACCAAAAAAGAACAGGCGAGCCCAAGGTTCCCTTGGAGGATACCTTCAGCTCGCCTGCCATGTGTTGGAAACCGGCTCCGAACCTTGCGCCAAGACGCCGCCTCAATTGTTCCTTTTAGGGCGTCTTAAGTTCAAGAAGGAATTGAGTTTCCGATTTACCGCCTGGCGTTGCCTCTGCTGCTTGCCGACCCCGGACCTGAGACTCTTCTCGGTTCCAGCCCCGCCGGGTTTTGTTCCGCTTGTCGGCAAACATTTTGCTTGCGGTTCACGCCCCTTTATGCAAGCCGCGTGCCAATAGCCACAAGGTCGGTCCGCTGTTCAAACTGCGTAACCGTTGAGGGGACCGGGGACTGGCTCATTTTCCCGGCGAATTCAAGAAAGGTATTTCGTGCTGTTGGGTGGGTTGCCCAACGTGGTTCCCGGGAAAATGTGCCCCTCTCTCTCTTGGCCCGTGAACGTTTACGTCTGGCGAATCGACCATCGTTGATGCGCTGCTGTGCCTTTGGCGCCGGAATCCCGGCTACCCTGCTTCGCGAAACTGGATCTGATACAGCCGGCGGTAGAGGTCGCAGCGGCCCAGCAACTGCTCGTGGGTGCCCACATCCACCAGATGGCCGGCGTTCATCACGGCGATGCGGTCCGCGAGGGTCAGCGTGGACATGCGGTGCGTGATGATGATCGCCGTACGGTTGCGTGTGAACTGCTCAAGCACCTGGTGGATGACTTGTTCGCTTTCCAGATCGATTTGGCTCGTTGCTTCATCGAGAATCAGGATGCGTGGATCGCGCAGGATGGCGCGGGCCAAGGCGATTCGCTGGCGCTGGCCGCCTGAGAGCCGGCTGCCTTGCGAGCCGACGACGGTCTCGTAGCCGAGTTCCAACTTGCTTTCGATGAACTTGTGGGCGTGCGCCTGCCTGGCGGCTTCGATCACTTGCTCCCGCGTGGCCTGCGGCGAACCGTAGCGAATGTTGTTAAACACGGTGTCGTCGAACAGCAGCGTCTCTTGCGTCACGATGCCGATTTGCCGGCGCAAATCTCGCAAATGCAGTTCGCGCAGGTCCACGTCATCCAGCTTCACCGCGCCCTCGATCGGGTCGTAAAACCGGGGAATCAGATTCGCCAGCGTGCTCTTGCCGCAACCGTTGGGACCAACAATCGCCAGGGTCTCCCCGAAGGCAATCCGCAGGTTGATTTCTTCGAGCACGAGTTGCTCGGGCTGATAATGGAACCGCACGTTCTCGAATACCAAATCACGTTCGTGGAGGAGATTCGGCCGCGGGCCGCGCTGATCGCGCACCTTGGGTTCGCGGTCGAGCAGTTGGAAGATGCGGTCGCAAGCCGCTTGAGCCTTCTGTGTCTTGTTGAAGACTTCCGTCAGCTTCCGCCAAGGATCGCTGATTCCCGCCAGCATGCCGAAGAACACCAGCATCGATCCCAGATCGAGGGGCCGCTCGCTCATGCGAATGCCAAACAAATGCGTCTGCTTGGAGAGCACCAGATACGCCCCGGAAAGTAAGGCAACTGAGAACGTGAGGATCCCCATGATTTCGGTGACGGGATTGATCATGCGATCGACGACGGAAATCCGCATCGCCCGCCGGTAGCATTGCTTGCTGATCTTGTGGAACCGCTGGCGCTCGGACCGTTCCATCGTGAAGGCCTTCACGACTTTGATGCCGTGCAGCGTTTCGATCAGGATGTTGTAAAGCACGGCCATTTGTTCCATGGCCCGCTTGTTGGCCTTCTTCAGCGACTTGGCCAGCCGTCGAATCAGCAGGGCGGCAATCGGCGCCACCACAAGCACAAACAGCAGAAGTCGCCAACTGACCCATGCGGCGCCGGCCAGACAGGCGGCCATTTTCAGCGGTTCGCGCACGACCTGCCCGAATACGGTTTGAATGCCGTGGCCTACTTGTTCCAGATCGTGAGTAAATCGACTGAGCAAATCGTTGGTCTGGCTATCGCCGAAGGTGGCCAGATCCATCCGCAACGTGCGGCGATAAAATCGCTTGCGGAGGTCGAACGTCACAAGGTTCCCAACCCGGTCGACCAGGACGTTGCTGATGGTCAGAAAGGATGCTTTGACGAGCGTTCCCCCCAACAGCGCCACCACGACATAGACCAGGGTGCGAAACGCGTCATCGGGCAGATAGCGCACGATCAGCGGCTTGAGCCATGTGTAGCGGGTGATGGCGTCCTCTTCGGATGCCAGCCGCGAGGCGGCGCTGGACGAAGTCGCTTCCAGTTCCGGCTTCTCCTCCGGTTTCGCAGTCTTCAGCTTTGCGTTGCTGCGGGCGATTTTGACGCGCAGTTCTTGGGCCTTTTCCTCAGCCGTGTCGATCTTCTCATCCACCCAGGCGTGCATGGACTGCCCGTGAAAGCAGACTTGCACCAAGGGATAGACCGCTCCGATGTTGCTGCCCCACAAGCACGCCACCAAAAGCGAGCAAGCCGCCGAGCAGCCCACGGTCCACCGGTACCGCAAGGCCATCCGCAAAACGCGCACAAAGTTGTTCATCCGTGAACTCGCCTCCCCAAGGCGCGAAGAATTAGCTAGCAACGCCAGCATCCGTGTTGGCCGCCGCGCAGGAAACCGGTCCAGCTTGTACCACAACTCTCGCCCATGGGCCAAGGGACGTTTAGCCGCCATCAGGGCCAATCCGTGTCTTACGCTCGGCAACCTGGTAGGGCCGGCTTTGCCGGCCGTGGATCGCCAAGTTGTGCACAGCGGATAATCTTGGCGGAAATGGGCAGGAAGACCTGAAAACCCGCCTATTTGTTGGTTAGGATCGGCAGATTCACCTAGACTAACCGGCAATTACGAACATAATCGCAGCCCGAACCTTGAATCAACCAGTCGGTCGGTTAGATTAAGTACGGGAATACTAACGTGCGTCCGCACTGTTAGCCGATGCCACGGATGGCAAAAGGGTTCGCTTGGCGAACGCGCAATTCGGATCGCGCCTATTGTGGCCGCAAAGTGTCTGCGGCTTTATTTTTGCGCGGTTACCTCAAAAAATAACATGGCAGAAGAATCCGCAGAAACAATGTCCATTCCCATCGAATGGTCGATTGGGGAAGACGTCAAAACCGTCTTTTCTAATCATATGCTGATCCAAGCCGATCGCGATGAGGTGTACCTCTCCTTTTTCGATATGCCACCACCAATCGTCTTTCAGAACGAAGGCGTCGAGGCTATCAAGGAAATCCCGAAGGTAACAGCTCGATGCGTCGCCCGAATAGCAATTTCCGCATCTCGATTTCCTTCATTTGCCAAAGTAATACAAAGACGACTTGAGATTGACACCAACGCCACTGATCCTCGCGAGGAACAGTAATCTATGCAAACCTTACCATCATCCGGGTTACTGTATCGAACCAACCCGAGATTGCAGTTTTCTTGCTGCAAACCGATTACCGTTCAACCTCAGCCTGCCACTCGATTGTTGTATGGTCCACTGGGGCAGGGCTACCACCTGCGCTCGCACATTGTGTTGATGGTTGAGCGCGACGAAGATGGTTCATTCATCGCCAGCGACGACGATTACGGGGTCTACGGAGTGGGCGATACGGAAGATGCGGCACAGCGTGACTATGTCAACTCCCTGAAGGAATATTACGACATCATTGAATCTGGCAGCCATTCGCACGCCCCGTCGCGGGTGGCACTTCGCCAATTGCAGCAGCACATTGCGAAGGTGCGCACGGCCGGTTAGCGATTGCAGGAGCGTCCCCTGTGAAGCCAAATGACTTTGTTCAATGCCTTCAGGGAAAGTTCGGTTTTACGGAATGTGCGAACCGGTCTACTGATCACCGCTGGTTCGAATTGAGGCTTCCAAATCTCCCGCCAATTTTGACAAAAGTGTCCCACTCTCGGGACGAAATTCGTAACAAGCTCAAAGGTAAAATTGCGCGTCAACTCAGGGTGCAAGGCGCTTTTTTTGACGGCATGTTTTCTTGTACCAAGAGTAGGGCGGATTACGAAAAGCAGGTTCAGAGCCATCCGCATCCTCCGTGGGATGATCGCTCTTGAGCGAACCAAATGAACACCAGTTGCGGTATACTGGAACAGGGGAGAGAGATCGCTGCGATTCGAAATGGGTCATTACCGTGTTGGGAGGCGCTATGCGTCGCCGAGCTGATATCGGTCCTCGACCTTTCTTTCGCAATCGCGAGCTGCCGCGGCTGATGACCTTGACCGTTATGCTCTTCCTAATCGGCATGCTCATGGCTCGGGCCCGAGATCCCAAGATGTGGGCCATGTTCTCCGGGGCTGCTGACGACGTGCAACGTGCAGGCGACTCCGACGCCCCGCCAGCCGAGCACGACGACCCTTCGCCGGCCGCAGCCCAGGGCTCAACGGCAGCCGCGGAGAAACCGTCGGCGGAGGCTCCTGCCGATACCGTCTCGCAACCCGCGGTGGCGCCCGTAGCGGAGCCCACCAAACCACCCGCGCTCGATGAGGATTCCGAAGAGCTGGAATCGCTGAAAGAAGAATTACAAGTGGTAGCGGACAAGGAGTTCTTGCAAGAGATCGAAATGCCGGCTTACTACCGCATGCTGCGGTGGGCCAAGTCGCAAAGTGCCGCAGCGCTGCAACGCAAGGCCATCAAGGACACGCGTTTCGGCGATATCTTCACCCGACCTGATGACTTTCGCGGCAAGCTGGTCGAATTTCGTTTGCACGTCCTCCGCGTGTTGAAGCACAAAGATTTGGAGAAGGACAACCTGGCCGGCGTCCGCCAGATCTGGGAAATCTTTGGCTACAACGATAGTTCGGGACAAAACAGTTTCATTTGCATAACCCCCGAGCTGCCCCGAGATATGCCCGTCGGCGCCAAGGTTTCCGAGGACGGGTGGTTTACGGGGTACTTTCTTAAGCTGATGGCCTACGAAGATGGTCAAGGGAAGATGCGGGCCAGTCCCCTTTTCATTGGCCGGTTTGTCTGGGAACCGCCGCTGCTGCAAAAGGCCGCCCCCCAGGACCAGGACCGCGAAGTCCGATGGGGGCTGATGGTGATTGCCGCCGTGGGTTTGGCGCTGTTGGTCCGCTGGGGACTACGGCAAATGTGGGCAGGCAATTCCGGGGTGGCAACGGATATGGCTCTGCGAGAGATGCGCCGCCGTCGCTCGCTTGCAAAGGATTCCGAGGAGGAGACAGTTGACATCAACGATTGGCTGGATCGGAGCGGCACTGACGTCGCGAAGGAGGCAATAAATCCGCTCGATCAAAACGAATCAGACCAGGAGCGGCGATGAACCGGGGGGACAAATAATTCAATTGGGCCAGCCGTTGCCTGATCGATCGTCAGGCTTTGGCAGCAGTCATGCACGAGGCCTTGAGGTTTTCGGCTCCGTAATTGGCAGCTTGGCCACCAAATAAGGGGGTTTGCAATGTCGCGCGGCATGTTTTCGTTCAGCCTTCCGACGCCCGCTCAAATTTTCCAGGACATCTCGGATTGGGTCAAGACGCAGGGCTTATGGTGGGCCACCAGTGTCACTGCGCATGCCGTTGTTCTTTCCACGGTTTTGCTGCTGATGGGCACGGTGGTCGGGCCGCTCATTGATGATACCGCGCCGAGGTTTGAGTCGGTCAAGACCGAGATTCCGGAACCAGAGCCGATCGAAAGTTTCGATGTCGGT
>SXHT01000287.1 GCA_005773095.1 Planctomycetaceae bacterium | reverse complement strand
CTGGGTCAAAGGTGTCCACGTTGCCCTGATCGTACGTCACCGGCTGCCCACCTTGCGGCGAAACTTTCTGCGGCTATTAAAGCCCGACGGCCTGTTCTCGGGCCGATCTTGCTTCGTCGCCGTCTCCGCCACGGGATTGTCGATTCGCATCGCTTCCGAGGTGATCCTTTGGCGCGTCAACTGCTCGATCGCCTTCAACTTCGACTTCTCCGCCGAGTCGCAAAACGACAGCGCCTTGCCAGCCGCTCCCGCCCGACCCGTGCGGCCAATCCGATGCACATACGTCTCGGGATCGAGCGGCATGTCAAAATTCACCACGTGCGAGATGTCGTCCACGTCCAGCCCACGGGCCGCGATGTCGGTCGCCACCAGCACCACGGGCCGGTTCGACTTGAACCGCGCCAGCGCCTGCTGCCGCGCCGTCTGGCTCTTGTTGCCGTGAATCGCGTCGGCCGCGATCCCCGCCTTCACAAGCTGCTTGACGACCTTATCCGCCCCGTGCTTGGTCCGCGTGAAGACCAGCGTGCGCACGCAGGCCGTCTTGTTCAGCCACTCGGCCAACAGCACGCCCTTTTGTTTTTGCGGAACAAATACCACCGATTGCTGGATCGTCTCGACCGTCGATGCCACGGGCGTCACCCGCACGTCGGCCGGATTGCGCAGCCATTGCCGGGCCAAATCCCGAATGCTTTCGGGCATCGTGGCCGAGAACAGCAGTGTCTGCCGATCGCGGGGCGTGTGCGATACAATCCGCTTCAGATCGTGGATGAAGCCCATGTCGAGCATTCGATCGGACTCATCGAGAATCAAGATTTCAATGCACGAGAGTTGGATGAACCGCTGATTCATCAAGTCCAGCAGCCGGCCAGGCGTGGCCACGAGAATATCGAGGCCGGCTTTAATGGCACGCACTTGCGGCGCCTGCCCGACGCCGCCAAACACCACGGCATGCCGCAGCCCGGCGTGGCGGCCGTACGTGGCAAAGCTCTCGCCGATTTGCAGCGCGAGTTCGCGGGTGGGGCACAGCACCAGAGCGCGGATTGGCCGGCCACGGTCGTTGCCGCGTGAGCGGTCTTCCGCCCGCCGTTGCAACGTGGGCAGCGCAAACGCCGCCGTCTTGCCGGTGCCGGTTTGGGCACAGCCCACCAGGTCGCGGCCAGCGGCAATCAGCGGAATCGCTTGCGACTGAATCGGGGTGGCAATTTCGTAACCCTCCGCGCGCACCGCGCGGAGCAGGGGCTCGGTCAGGCCGAGTTCTTCAAAACGCATGAGTCACTTTCCTAAACAAGTGTCTGCCGACGGTCCGCCGCCACGGTCTCCCATCGCCCCTGCAGCAGGGGAGAGGGGTTGAGGGTGAGGGGCAGCTTGTCGGCGCTCGACAAAAGCACGCGAACGATGCCGGCTCGCTAAGAGCCAAGTTGCAGCGCAGCCCAACAACAAGTGGGGCCGCATACGCGTGCCAAGGAGCAAGAGGTCAATCGCGGTCGGAAGCAAGATGCCGGGGGGAGCTGACGGGTCGTTAGCTCGTTCCGGCGGCCGCTACTTGAGAGCTGAATGAACACGGCACGCCGTTTGTCGCACGCCGTTCTCGCACCTACTGAATAACCCTATCGTAGCATCCACCCAGCCCCCGTCAAGGGGAGATTCCGCGATCTCCACCAATTCCCGAGAATGGGGGGAGTGGCAACCCTTCAAGGGCCGGGGGCCGGCTCATTTTCCCAGGCGAAATCGCGAGAGGTGTGTCGTCCTCGGCCGATCCGTGTTTTACATTCGGCAACCTGGTAGGGCCGGCTTTGCCGGCCGTGGATGGGAAAGTCGCGCGAATCCGGCCGGCATAGCCGGCCCTACAGCGGATAACTGGTTGGCCCTGGTGTGTCGTCCTGTTGGATGGTGGTCGAACGTGTTTCCCGGGAAGATACGCCTTTACCCCTCGCGTTGCCTCCATCCGATGATCATGCATCGCCGAGCCGCATTGCCTGCCAACTATTTTTCGGCCACAACACCGTTTGTCAGCGTGCCCACGCCTTCGATCTCGACCTCGATGGTGTCGCCCGGCTTGATGGCGGAGGTCGTGCCCGGAGTGCCGGTAAAGATCAGATCGCCCTGGTGCAGTGTCACGTAGCGGCTGATGAAGCTTACGGTTGCCGGCACGCTGTGGATCAAGTCGCTGGTGCGCTGCTGTTGTTTAACTTCACCATTCGCCCGCAGCGTCAACTGCAGGTCGTCATAGTTGATGCCGGACACGATCACCGGGCCGATCGGCCCAAACGTGTCGCTCCCCTTGGCCCGCCACCACTGCACGTCGGACTTTTGCCACTTGCGCTCGCTCACGTCATTGCCGCACGTGACGCCAAACACGTAATCGAGCGCTTGCTCCTCGGGCACATCACGCGCTTCGCGGCCGATCACGATGACCAGCTCGCCCTCAAAGTGCACGTCTTCGGCATCGCGCGGAATGACGATATTTTCGCCCGTTCCGATCACGCATGAAGCGCTCTTGAAAAATGCCTGCGGAATCTTGAACTTCGCCGAAATCTCCTCACCGGCCAAATGGCTTCGGTAGTTGCCCGCCATCGCGATCACCTGGGTTGGTTTGACGGGGGCCAGCAGTTTGAGACTTTCGAGAGGATAGGTCGTGTTGGTGGCTTCGTAGGCGCCGAACAGATCGCCCTTGATTTGCCGAACGCGATCACCCTCCACGATTCCATGAGCGATCGTCGTGCCTGCCTGAAAGCGGACGTACTTCTTAAGGGCGCGCCCTTGGCCCGCCACGGCGGGAGTGCTGGTGAATAAAGCGCTGCAGAAGAGCAGCAAGAGCAAGGTTGAAATCAGTTGCTGGAACATACGGTGACTCCCGGGGGTTGAATTATTTGTCGCCCATTCCTGGGCGGGCCTGATCGCGAAATCGCGAGCATCCTATGCCATTCGCCGGCCTTTTCCCAGTGTTCTGGCTCCAAGAACAGGGCCGATCCGTTGTCCGTCGTAGGGCCGGCTGTGCCGGCCAGCGGCCGGCAAAGCCGGCCCTACGACGGCACACGGAGTGTGGCTGCTACTCCACTGCGAGCGAATCTAACCGTTTCCCTCGCAGACGCTTCGGGTTGGTGAGAAATGCGGGCCAGGCATTTTCGGTGACACCCGAGCGTCGATCGGGCCAAAAGAGGCGGCCTGCCGTGCGAAAATGCCTTGCGTTCCATGGCAGACCAGCAGGCCAATTCGACGGTTGAATTTACCCAGCAGCGCGTGGAGCCAACGATGGGAAAACTGGTCGGCCCAGGATTTCGACGACGAAAGTCAGCCGACCGCCGACACTTCGCCTACCTCTGCAACACGGTAACCGTGTAATGCCACCGCAAGGTTTGAGATGCTCCACCATCGGGCTCCCCAGGACCTATCATCAAGCCTGGAGATGCTTCGCTGACCGACCCTTGGTCAGTATCAACCGTATACCCACCCGTGATACCGGTTGGGTAAGGACTTTCCACGATCAGCCAAGGTTGTAGGGCGTTGTTGCGGACCTCGATGCCCGATCGCTCGTTTAACGAAACAACACAGTTGGCTTTCGCGGAATAGGAGCTTCCCAGAATTGCATTGTGACCGCGCCGTCGACAGGCAACGTCGAAGAATGCACGGCCGTGATCCGGTGCAAACTCGGCACTCAACGACCAGTGCGATTCTCCCGACATACCAACGAGCATGGCCACGATTCGCGCGCCACGGCCTTCCAGGTGAAGCTCCTGCAGCGCTGGGGTGAGCGACGGATCGTCATCAGGAGGACTTTCGTCCGATTCAAGCAGCGGGATGAATTGGCCATCGCTGACTATACCGATCGTGTGTTTCCACCGATCGCTGATCCGCGAAAACTCAACGCGCAGCTCGCCTGATTCGAAGACTTGGAGATCGGAAGCTTTCACGTTTCATGCGCTGCCGAGAACCTCCGGCAATCAAGTGCTGAACCCTGCACCCCGAACTCTGAAACCCTACTTGTCATCCTCCGTCGCCACTTCCTGCCCCACGCGCCAGCGCAAAAATGCATCCAGAAAGCCCTGGAGATTGCCGTCCATGACGCTATGAAAGCTGCCCACATAATAGCCGGTGCGGGAATCTTTCACGCGCTGGTCGGGATGCAAGAAATAGTTGCGTATCTGCGACCCGAAGCCGGTCTTGGCTTTCGATTGATACCTGGCCGCGTCCTCCGCTTCGCGCTTCTCTTCTTCCGCACGGGCGATTCGCGCTCGGAGCATCTTGAGCGCGGTGGCGCGGTTCTTATGCTGGCTCCGCTCGTTCTGGCACTGCACGACGATGCCGGTGGGAAAGTGCGTAAGCCGAATCGCGCTGGACGTCTTGTTCACATGCTGGCCGCCGGCGCCGCTGGCGCGGAACACGTCTTCGCGGATGTCTTCGTCCTTGAGTTCAAGGGGGACGCTGTCGTTTATTTCCGGCGAAACGTCGATCGCCGCAAAGCTGGTTTGCCGCTTGCCTTCCGCGTTATAGGGGCTGATCCGCACCAGCCGGTGCATGCCGGTTTCCCCCTTCAAATAGCCGTACGCCATCGGCCCGCGAACGGCTAGCGCCGCGCTGTTGATGCCCGCCGCCTCATTGTCCTGACGATCGAGCAATTCGACGGAATACTCATTCCTGCCTGCCCACTGGATATACATCCTGAGCAACATCTCGGCCCAGTCATTTGCGTCGGTGCCTCCATCGCGGGCATTGATGGTCACAATCGCTCCCGACGCATCGTGAGCGCCATTGAGCAAGCCCTTCAACTCCAACCCGGCCACCAACTTTTCAACGTGTTCCAGCTCGGCGGGCACTTCGGCGGCGAACGACGGATCTTCCTCCGCCATTTCGATCATCGCCTGAATGTCGGCGATGGCGCGGACAGCTTCGTCGAACGGTTTGACAAACCCGTTCAGGGCTTTGAGTTCCGCCACAGTCGACTGGGCGGATTCTTGTCTGTCCCAAAAACCCGGCTGGGCCATGTCGTGCTCGATCGCCGCGATCCGCGATTGTTTGGCAGCGCAGTCAAAGAGAGTCTCGCAACTGGGCGAGCCTGGCGTGGACCTTCTCGGCACGATCTAACAATTCCCGTTCCATGGCGGCCGTGTGCACTGAAGGATGAGAGTTTAAAAACGAGGAATCAAGGATTCAATCATCATTCATCCTTGAGTCCTGATCGTTCGTTCCTCCAATTGTACACGCGACGCAGCGCGTCGTCGACCACGTTGGTAATCTGCTGCCGAGTCACGGGTTTGGGCAGCACTGAGAACGCGTGAACTCGCTCCGCTTCGCGCACGATCGACTCATCCAGCGCCGCCGAGAGGAGAATACAGGGCAATTCAGCGCGAAACCGCTTCACCTTGCGAATCGCGTCAAGCCCCGTCAGCTTGGGCATGTGCATATCCATCAGCACCAAATGCACTTCCTGCGTCAGCACCACACGAATCGCCTCTTCGCCATCGCCCGCCAGGATCGCCCGAAACCCACGCGGCTCAAACACCCCACGCAGCGTCTCACGAAAATCAAAGTCGTCGTCAGTAATGAGAATCGAAGGGGCAAACATCGTCGTGATCGGTTGTGCGGCCGGATGTACTTGTTGTGAATTCGTCTCCCCTCTCTCCGTCGCGGGAGAGGGGCCGAGAGTGAGGGGGGCAGACCTACCGAGGCAACTGACTTCAACGCAATTCTAATACCAAATTCTGGTCGACAGGCAGAAACCATTGCGCCAAGGAGACTTAAACCAATACGAGGCCGAAGCTTGTAGCATAATTCGGGATCGGCAGAAAGACAAAATGGCAAAGCAGCAAAAGATTGGCTATTTAGCCCGCACCTGTCAATTAGGCAGTTTGGCCGGTGAAATGAGCCCGTCCCCGGCCCTTGCATCACTTCCACGTATCGTCTCAATCCTAGACACTGAACTTGATGTTCAGGATGTCGCCATCCCGAAGGATGTAGTCCTTCGGTTCCTGGCGCATCAGGCCGGCGGCCTTGATCTCGCGTTCACTGCCCAGGCGAATCAGGTCGGGGCAGCTCATGGTTTCGGCACGGATAAAACCGCGCGCCAAATCGGAGTGAACGTTCGCCGCGGCTTCGAGCGCCGTGCCACCCTTGCGCAGCATCCAGGTGCGCACTTCTTTCTCGCCCGCGGTGAAGTACAGCATCTGGTCGGAGACTTCGAGGATCGTGCGCAGTAATCCATCGCGGTCGAAAGCTGCGATGCCCATCTCGGCCTTAAAGGCGGCGCGCTCGTCGGCTTTCATCCGTTCAAGTTCCAGTTCCAGACCAACCGGAACGGCGACAGCGCGCGAACCTGCGGGGACCTTTTTCAGCAGGTCATCGGGAGTTGTGTTGTCGTCGGCGATGTTCAGGATGATGAGTTTTGGTTTCTCGGTGAGCAAACGAAAGCTGCGAGTGGCTTTCATTTGATCATCGCTCATCTGGATGCTGGTGAGCGGCTGGCCCGATTCGAGCACGGCCGACAAGGGTTCGAGCGCCGCCAGTTCGGCCAATTCCTGGTCCCGATTGGGCCGAGGCTTTCTCGTGCTGTCCTTCAGTTTATCGACACGGCCGGAGACGATCGACAGATCAGCCAAGAGCAGGTCTTCTTCAAACGTGTTCAGATCGGCGATGGGGTTGGCTTGCGCAGAAAACGCATTCACGACGACCACCAGCGCCCCGGCTTCGCGGATCAGGCCTAACTTCACGGCGTTGCCTTCGTGCGTGCGGCTGAGGCCCGCCGTATCCACCAGTTCCAGCGAAGCCAGGGTGACCTTCTTGGGCTGATAGATCCGGCAAAGCGGCTCGACGCGCGCGTCCGGCACGGCCGCCATGGCACTTTGCGCTGCGTGCGCCAGCGCCGGATCGGGCCGGATGCCGGTCAGCCACTCAAACAGGGTGCTTTTGCCAGAGCCTTGATAACCAACGAGACCGATTTTCATTGCGAGTCAGGGGAAGTTGACACGATTGGCCCGCGCTCGAGGCCACGCGAGCCAGGAGTCCTGCATGCCAAGGTACGGAAGCAGGGGGCGAAGTGTCTAGGGCCAGGCGAGTGCCCGCCGCGCCGCCTGCAAATTGAAGCATCACTCCCTGGCAGATATATTCGAAAGCATGGGCGTCGCCACGGGTGGTTCGGGCGAGCCTTTCTTTTTTTCGATTACCGCATGGGCACGGTCGACCACGATTCGGGTTTGAAGCTGTTCCGCTCGGCGGCCAGGCCCCCGCAGAACCCGTCCTCTCCGGCCGTCCGAAGCAAGGCCGCGATCTGGCTTAATGGCGACGTGCTTGGCTGCCAGTGTCCCGAGTGCAAATCTCCGGTGTCGATTCGTGTCTGGTTGATGCTGGGTGACTGTCTGCACTGCGGCGCCAGCTTCGAATTAACGGAAGAGCAAGAGCGCGAGGCGCGACGGTTGCTGGACGAGAGAGACCAGGGGTCCCTTGCAAAGCCGCAAGCGGCTTCACCGCCGTCACCGGAAAATCGCGCCCCGAAATCCGAAATCCGAAATCGGAAGCCCTCGCCTCCTGCTTTGCCGGCGCGCCCCGCCGAGCCAGCGATGCGTCCGCAAGAGCCGGCGGCGCGATCCTTTGTGGTCGTCGCGAAGGTGTTTGGATGGCGCGACTTGTGGCAAGACTTGCCAGCCTGGTTGATGAGTCTGGTCGTCCACATGGTGCTGATCATCCTGCTGGCACTCTGGGTGCCAGGGCAGCAGACGACCGAGCCCAGGATTGTGCTCTCGGCGGTCATGGGATTTCGTCACGAGGAAGGGGAGCGCGGAAAACTCGATCCGCAAGTCGACGAAGTCGAGATCGCCGATCCGGGCCAGCCCGAGCCGCCGCCAACACTCGGGGAAATGCAACAGGCCGCGGCCGAACTGGATGCCGCCGAGCTGCAACCCAATCCGGCCGAGGTGGAAGCGATGCCGGATTTGTCGCAGTTGATCTCGGCACTTGAAGCGCCTGGCCGCGAGCGGATGTTTGAAGGCCGCGATCCGCGGGTGCGCGCCACGGTGGTCTACAGCGAGGGGGGCACCACGTTTACCGAAGCGGCTGTCGCCAGGGGTTTGCGGTGGATCGCCAGGCATCAGCACGACGACGGCAGTTGGAGCCTGCACAACTTTCACTCCAGCAAAGATTGTAACGGCCAGTGCAACGGCCAGGGGCACGAGGCCGATACGGCCGCCACGGCGATGGCGATCTTACCGATGCTTGGCGCGGGGCAAACGCACTTGCAGGGGCGGTACACAAGACAGGTTGCGGGTGGGCTTAAGTATCTGCTCGCTCGCCAGGGGCAGGACGGCGACTTGCGCGGCAGCGGCATTGGGCGGATGTACGCTCACGGCCTGGCGACGATCGTGCTCTGCGAGGCATTCGCGCTCACCGGCGACGAGCAACTGCACGACGCGGCTCAGAAGGGGGTGGATTACATCGTCAAAGCGCAACATCCGGAGGGGGGCTGGCGTTACTCGCCGGGGGAACCGGGCGACACGAGCGTCGTGGGCTGGCAGTTAATGGCCTTACGAAGTGCGAAGATGGCGCTGCTGGACGTGCCCGAGGATGTTTTTGGGCGTGCAGGCCAGTATCTCGACCGCGCTCAAGGAGAACCGCTCGGAGGCACGTACGCATATCAACCTGGCGCCGGTCCATCCGCCACGATGACGGCGGAAGGGCTGCTCTGCCGCCAGTATCTGGGGTGGCCTCAGAATCATCCCGGCATGAGGGCCGGAAGTCGTTTCCTGATTCGCAATTGGCTGCCGCGTTCGGATCAACCCAACATCTATTACTGGTATTACGCCACGCAAGTGATGCACCACCTGGGAGGCCGTCGCTGGGAAACCTGGAACCAGGCGATGCGCGATACGCTGGTCGGCATGCAGGAAACGCAAGGACACATGGCCGGCAGTTGGTCGCCGGCGGGCGGCGCGATCGGCAATCATGACACGCAAGTTGGGGGGCGATTGTACATGACGTCGCTGGCGGTCTGCACGCTGGAGGTCTACTACCGCCATTTGCCGATCTATCGCAAGATTGAACTCAAGTAGCGCTTGC
Source organism: Planctomycetaceae bacterium (assembly GCA_005773095.1). Lineage (GTDB taxonomy): Bacteria > Planctomycetota > Planctomycetia > Pirellulales > PALSA-1355 > SXHT01. The sequence continues at coordinate 2,931 of SXHT01000287.1, read as the reverse complement.
GGTTCCCCAGGACAAGCGATTACGATCGAGAACACGTTATCATCACTTTTTGCGTGAGCGTTTCCATGCCACTTTCAGGCCTCCGACTTTTCTTCGCCGGCAAAGGACTGCGGTCGCAATGCCCTATCTGATCGGCGCCGACGAAGCTGGGTATGGCCCGAACCTGGGCCCGCTGGTCATTGCCACAAGTGTCTGGCATGTGCCGTGCGATCCGCGCGAGTGCGATCTGTACGAGCTTTTGCGGGGGGTGGTGACTCGGTCCACACACGACGTCGGAGCAAAGCGTCTGGCGATCGCCGATTCGAAGATCCTTTACAAGGCGGGGCACGGATTGGCGCCGCTTGAGCGGAACGTACTAGCGACGATCGCCGCGATGAAACTCAATCCGGCCACATCGCGCGCGCTTTGGGATACGCTCGATCCTTGGGCGTGGGAGCAATTCGATTCACTGCCGTGGCACGATGGTCATGCCGCCGTATTGCCCCTGGAAGCCGATGCGGCCGAAGTCGCTGGGCTCGGCGAACGGGTGGCAACCCACTTGCAACGAGCCGGCGTGCGGTTGGTGGCGATCGCGGCATCCGCCATTTTTCCGGCGCGGTTCAATGCGCTGGTGGGTCAATACGGCAGTAAGGGCGAAGCGCTCTCTCGCGCCACGTTGCAATTGCTCGGCCGCGCGCTGGAGCAATGCGATGCCGAGCCAACACTGGTCGTTTGCGACAAGCACGGCGGCCGGGGCAAATATCAGCGGCTGCTGCAAGCAGAGTTTCCCGATCCCCTGATTGAGGTCGTCCGCGAAGGCTTGCTGGAAAGCGTCTATCGCTGGGGGCCCGCGTCGGCGCGCTTTGAAATGTGTTTTCGGGCAGCCGGTGAATCTTTTCTGCCGGCGGCCCTGGCTTCGATGACCGCCAAGTACCTGCGCGAGCTGGCGATGCACGCTTTCAACGGATACTGGCAACGGCAAGTCGCGAACCTGAAGCCCACGGCCGGTTATCCCGGCGACGCACGACGCTTCAAGAAAGACATCGCTCTCGCCCAGCAATCGCTGGGAGTTTCCGACCGCATCCTTTGGCGAGCAAAATAGAAGTTACCATGCTGCTTTACATCGTACGACATGCATTTGCCGGAGAGCCGGGGGACGAGCGCTATTCCCACGACTCGCTGCGCCCCGTGACCAAGAAGGGCCGCAAGCAGTTCGACCAGCTTGTCAAATCGCTCAGGAAGTGCGAGGTTGCACCGAAAGTAATTGGCACGAGCCCTTACCTGCGATGCGTGCAAACGGCCGACGTGCTGGTTGAGCGACTGGAAAATTGCAGCGACCGGCAACTGGTCGAGACCTTTGCTCCGGGTTGCCAGCTGAGTGATGTACTTGCGTGGGCCCGGCAATTCGCGGCGCAGGACCTCGCCTTCGTCGGTCATGCACCCGACGTGAATAGCATTGCCGCCGCACTGTTAGGGGCGGCCGACGAATCGCTGCATTTCGCCAAGGGGGCCATTGCCGCGGTTGAATTCGGGGCGGAATTCGCGCCAGGCAAAGGCACGTTGTTGTGGTTCGTGACCCCCAAGTTGATTACGTAGAGCGCGGGGACGGAAGCGGGCCGGGGACGACCTCATTTTCACCGCGAAGTTGAGAGAGGTGTCTCTCCCTAGGAACCCGCCGACCGTGCGCGGCCCAGCCGCGCCAGCGCGTGACACGCGCGAATCCGCGACTCCACTTCCGCCAGGAGGGCATTGTCGTCCAACCGGGCCATCTCCGCCTGCGCCAACGGTGGGCCGAAAACAAGATGAATCACCGCCTGGCACGGCAATGCCTGGCTGCGGGGCCAGGCCTGAAAAGCGCCGTCAATGCCAACCGGCACCAGGGGCGCCCCACCGCGACGTGCCAGCGCTATAAATCCAGGCTTGAGCGGCGCAACCTCGCCATCGCAGGTTCGTGTCCCCTCGGGAAAAATCAGCACCAGCTCTCCCCGCTTGAGCCGCTTGAGCGTTTCCTTGAGTCCCCCCAGGCCAATCCCTTCGCGGTCGATCGGAATTGCGTCAAAAGATTGGATCAGCCAGCGAAACGGCGCGAAGCGAAACAGGGTCTGCCGGGCCAGATAGTTGAGCCGCCGGTCCGACGCAAGACCCACAAGCACGGGATCCAACTGCGATTGATGGTTCGCCAGCACCAAGGCGCCGCCAGTGGTGGGCAGATGCTGCCGCCCGGCAACGCGCGTGCGAAACAGCACGACCGCCCCCAAGCGGCAAATGACGTGCAAGACCTCATACCACAGATGTTTGCCGAGAGATCGCTGGGCCATGATTAGCGAGCGAGCGGAGCACCGCGGCCCGCCGTCAGAACAGCCATCCGTTGGCGTACAAGTTGCTCTAAACCATCAACGACCTGGTCGCGCGTCAAACCATCGGTGATAAACTCGATGGCATCATTCGCCGCGGCCAGCGGACCGACGGCACGCGTCGAATCACTCAGATCGCGACGTTCCTGATCGGCCAGAACTTTCTCGACCGAGACCGATTCGCCGCGATGGGCCATCTCGGCAGCGCGTCGTCGGGCACGGTCCTCGGCGCTAGCCGTGAGAAAAATCTTGCACTCGGCGTGCGGAAACACCAGCGTTCCCTGGTCGCGGCCTTCGCTGACCAGATCGTCGTCGCCGACCATGGCACGCTGCTCGTCGACCATGACACCACGGACGCCCGGATTGTTGGCCGCGTAGTGCGTGGCGGCGGTTACTTCCTGCGAGCGAATCGCGTCCGTGGCATCCTCGCCGTCGATCAGCACGCGATCTTCGCTGACGTCAAGCTTCAATCGCCGCGCCAGCTCCACCAGCTTCGTCGGATTCTCCCAACCAATCCCGCGCCGCAACGCCGCGTACGCCACCGCCCGGTACATCGCGCCCGTATCAAGAAACCGAAATCCCAACCGCCGCGCGAGGG
>SXHT01000286.1 GCA_005773095.1 Planctomycetaceae bacterium | reverse complement strand
GGCCCGTGAACGGTTACAGCGAGGGAACCGCGCGGTGGCCCTCGCCTAACCGTTCACGGGCCAGGAGCCGGCTCATGATGTGCCGATCAAGGCGGGAGGAATCTCATGGCAGCGGCCTCGTCGCAAACGGACTCGATTCACCATCTACACCAGTCCACCGTCCACCGTCAGGGTCTGCCCAGTGATGTAGGCCGCGGCCGGACTGGCGAGAAACAGCACGGCCCAGGCGATTTCTTCGGCTTTTCCCAGGCGTTTCGCGGGAATCCGTTTCTTCACCTCTTCGAGAATGGAATCGCCCATCGCGGCAGTCATTTCGGTCTCGATGAAACCCGGTGCGACGGCGTTCACGGTCACCTTCCGGCCGGCGAGCTCCTTGGCCACGGTGCGCGTCATCCCAATCATCCCCGCCTTACTCGCGGAGTAATTCGATTGGCCGGGATTGCCGATCAGGCCCGACACGCTGGCGATATTAATGATCCGGCCGTAGCGCTGCGTCATCATCTGCCGGCTGGCGGCGCGGACAAACAAAAATGCTCCGCGAAGATTGGTGTTGATGACCGTGTCCCAGTCGTCATCGCTCATCCGCGGACTCAGGGTATCGCGCGTGACGCCGGCGTTATTCACCAGGATCTGCAGCTTTCCCCATTTCTCCACCACGTCGTCCACCACCTTATCAACGCTTTCACCGCTGGTGACATCGCATGGAAACACCTCGGCCGTCCCGCCAGCAGAGCGGATCGCATCGGCGGTTTCCGCCAGCTTGTCCGCGTTTCGGGCGACGCATGCGACCTTGGCGCCGGCGGCGGCCAGGGTCAACGCAATGGCCTTGCCGATGCCACGCGATGCACCGGTAACGAGAGCCGTTTGATCGTGAAGGTCGACGATGATCGGCGGTTTGTTTTCTTCGCTCATAGCTCGATGCTGCCAAAGGTTACTCAAGCACGCCGCCGCAAGCAATCTTGCGATCGATGCGTTTTAACAATCCGCGGAGTACGCGGCCTGGACCGACTTCATAGAACTGTTCGACGCCCTGCCCGAGCAAGTATCGCATCGAATCCTCCCAGCGCACGGGGGAAACGACCTGCTGGACAAGCAGCTGCCGAATCTCTTCGGGATCGTCGTGGGGCCGCGCGTCGACGTTCGAGACCACGGGAATCGTCGGTTTCGCCATCGGCACATTGGTCAGCGCCGCCGCGAGTCGATCGACGGCGGAAGCCATGATCGGCGTGTGAAACGCTCCCGCCACGGCCAACGGGAGGGCCTTCATCGCTCCGGCGGCAGGCGCCATATCGGCGGCGCGCACGCAGGCGGCATTGTTGCCCGAGATCACAATGTTACCGGGGCAAAGCAGGTTGGCCACTTGCAGAATGTCATCGCCGCGAGCGCGGTCGCAAAGCTCTTCCACTTGAGCCAGCTCAAGCCCCAGCACGCTGACCATGCCGCCGGGGACGGCGTCACTGGCGTCTTGCATCGCGCTGCCACGCTCTTGGACCAGCCGCAGACCGGCCTCAAACTCAATCACGCCGGCAAACACCAGTGCGGTGTACTCGCCCAGGCTTAAACCGGCGGTCGCCTCGCATGAAAGCACCACCTCGGGTGAATCCTGCCGCAATTGTTCAATGGCCGCCAGGCTCGTGACAAACAAAGCCGGCTGGCTGACGGCGGTTGTATCCAATTCGTCGGCAGGGCCCTTGAAACAAAGCCGGGCCAAATCGTAGCCGAGAATTGCGTTCGCTCGATCGAACAGCCCCCGCGCTTGCGGCAGCGATTCGGCAAGCAGCCGTCCCATGCCGACGGTTTGCGCCCCCTGTCCCGGAAAAAGAAAAGCGATCTTGGGCATCGAGGGGTGCAGAGGCCAGGAGTCACAAGTCGGGGATCAGGAGTCGGACTCAACCAGGGCTGGAATCAGTGACTGACCCCTGACCCCTGACCCCTGACTCCTGGAAGTTACTTCGGCGCCACTTCCACGATCGGGCGGCCCATGTAATAGCCGCAGTTCGGACAGACCACGTGCGACGGAATGGCCGTGCTGCACTGTGGGCAATACAAAAGCTGGATCGGCTTTTTGAAATGATGCGCCCGGCGGCTACCGCTCCGGGCATTTGAGCTTTTACGTTTAGGTACGGCCATGGCAAGAGTTTCCGGCGATCAGTTCAAGGCTCTATGGGAAACCTTACAGTTTAGGGGAGGGCAGAGGGCTGTCAAGGATAGTCGATCACTTTATGTCCGATCAGTTAATTCTGAATCTTGGCACGTTGTGAGTTACCTGACCCTGGCCTGGGGTTCCTTTTCAAATCGCTCTCGGCGTTCGGCGTACTTCAGGATAAATTCGCCGAAGGGATCGAAAGCCAGCCCATGGCCAAACACTCCCGTGGATGACTTTTGCGAGAAGCCTAACCATTGACGGTCCGGGGCAAGGCCGAAAAACATTCGCGAGGACGGCTCGGGCTGGAATGCGCCTTGCATGAAGTTGCGAGCTAAGGGTGCGGTGTGCAGCGACATTAACGTGAGGCATACCATTACCCAGCCGACCCAGGCGCCGAAGAAGATGCTGCCAATCTGATCAAACGGCTTGCGAAACTTGACCTTGATGGTCGAGAGCCTGTCCGTGATGGTCCGCAGGATGCTGGCGGTCAGCGCGAACACGGCCCAGATCGCCAGGAAATCGAACAGGTAGGTATAGCTTGCTTGCATGCCTTGCAGATAGTCGGCGAGCGGTTCGAAGAAATTGACGGCAATCAAGCCTGCGGTCACGACATTGATGAGCAGAATTCCATTACCCCAAGTGCCGTTTTGAACGGTGAAGCCAAAGCAGCAGAAGAAAACCACCAGCAGCAGCAAGTTCAAGTACATAATTCACCGTGCGTCGTGAGCGAACGCGGCCAAATTTATTGTTTCAAAATGCGCACCAGCTCCGGTACGGATGTGACTCCGCGCGCCAGCAGCAATACGCCTTCTTCCTGAATATTTCGATTGCCCGCCTTGCGCGAGGCTTCTCGCAGCAGGTCGAGCTTGGGCTGCCTGGCAAGCACCTGGCGCATGCCTTCGTCCACCAGCACGAGTTCAAAGATCGCCGTGCGGCCGCGATAGCCGATCGCCAGACACTCGTCGCAAGGTTTGTACTGCTTGGCCGCTTCGCTGTCGGGCGGTGGCGGCACGGGCGGACGATACAGCGCTCGCACCTTGCCGGGTGGAAACCCCAACTGCTTGAGCACTTCAGCGGGTGGAGTGTAAGCCTCTTTGCACTTGTCGCAAAGCTTCCGCACTAATCGCACGTTGAGCACGGCGGTAATCGCCTTGGCGAACTTGTCCGGCGTGGCTTTGAGCATCAACACGCGCAGCAGGGCCTCGGTGGCATCTTTGGCCCGGATGGTGGCGAAGACAAACCGCTCCTCGTCGCTCACCTGGTCACAGAGGATGTCCACCGTTTTGCCGTTGACGAGATCGCGGATGACGTAGACGTCCGGGTACGCGCGGATCAGCTTCGGCAGCACGTCGGCGGGCGATTGGCCATTACGGCGGTCATACCGCGTCATCGGGATGTTTTCGACATCGCGTTCGCGCCTGGCTTCGTCCTCGACGCCGACAAAGTTGCGCATGAAGCGGTCGGTCGTTTGCATCAGCACGTCAAAGGTGGTGGTCAGCCCGCCGGCCGGCATCGAGGACACCAGCAGGAACCCGCTCTTGCGGCCAATCACCTCCTTGATCTGCTCCTGCATCTTGCCGCGCATGCCGAGTTCGTCCAGATTGGCGAACGTGAGTTTTTCTTGCACGAATGCGATGACTGCCGCTTCGCCGGTTTGCGTGCCATGACTTTGGATGCGGCAGGCCAGCTTCTTGCCAGCCACTTCGGCGGCAAACTGGCCCGATTGTCTGCTGACGCGATCGGCAGGTTTGAGATTGGCGATTGCCTTGAAGACCGCCAGCATGGGATCGCCTTTTTCGCGATCCATCGGATTGTGGTGATGCCACACGCCATCGATCTGATATTTCACGCCCACGGCCGCGGCCGTGTACTCCAGCATCACCTGCTCGGCGCGTAACCTGACCGCCTGGTCGACGACCTCTTTGGCAACCAGGAAACCTGGCGATTGCCGCGCGGCGATCAGGTTGGCCTGGTCGGCCTGATCATCGGCGCCGCCCTGCGCGAGGAACGTGATGTTGGGGCCTAATTCATGCGAGGCTTTCTTCTCCACATCGATCTTCACGCCGACCCTGCCACCGAGCGATGAGAAGATGCGGCGGAAGTGGTCCGGCGTCATTACCTTGCGATCGTCGGGAACGTGTTTGTTGCGCTCCAGCGTGTAAACCGTCAGCGGCACGGCATAGCCAACCAAAAGCAGCGGATATCCGACCGCAAACCAGGGCAACAGCCAGAACAGCAGCACGCAGAAGAAGAACACGCCGAAGGCCAGCGAGTTCCATAGCCCGTAGTTGAGCCGCAGATCTTGACAATCCTGATTCACCCAGTCGGTCGTCTTTACCCAGCAGAAGAACAACAATAGGAAGAAGCTGATCTTCAGCATGCTGAAGTAACCGCCTGGTCCGCGCGGAAACTGCTTGGGATCGGTGGGCAGCGGAAAGGGAGGCCATGCCGAGGAGCCGTCTTGCGCGAAAACGAGGTTGCTTGCGAGCAGCCAGGCCACGAGGGCAAGCCCAATCGCCAGCGTGGGACGCAGCGCCCAGCGGGCACCGAGAAACGCAGAACGGCGTAGACACAAGCCTCCCCATCCGCGATTCGCGTTCCACCTCCCGAGCTGCGTCTCAATTGCATCCATTACAAAATTCCGGAAGCTTTGACATCGATGCCTTTGAGCGCCATTTTCAGGGCGTCCACGTTCGGGGCGACCTCAAGCGCCACCGCCCGATCGACTAATTCCGCGTTGACAAGGTTCTTCAAACTCATGGTGAAGTCCTGCATCCCCTCCTGAATTCCAATCCGTATCGCGTCGGGCAGTTTGCTCTCGTTTTCTTCGAGGATCAGCTTCTTGATCGTGCTGTTGAAGGTCATGATCTCAACCGACGGCACCCGGCTCACTCCGGGCTTGATTGATGGCAGGAGCTTCTGTGCGACGATGCCCCTCATGTTGAACACTATCGCGCTGCGCAGGGCGCTGTGCATGTCCTGGGGAAACAGGTCCAGGATGCGGCCGATGCAGGAAGCGGCGGACGAGGCGTGGATGGTGCCAAACACCAGGTGTCCCGTTTCGGCTGCATGGATCGCGGTCAGAAACGTCTCGCGATCGCGCATTTCGCCCACAAGCATGACGTCGGGATCCTCGCGCACCGCGTGCTTCATGCCGATCTCGAAGTCCTTCACGTCCAGGCCGACTTCGCGCTGGTTGATCAGGCATTTGTCTTCGCGGAACACAAACTCGACCGGGTCTTCCAAGGTCAGAATGTGCTTTCGATAGTTCGCGTTGATCCAGTTGAGCATCGAGGCGATGGTGGTGCTCTTGCCCGATCCGGTGACGCCCGCCAGCAAGATCATGCCTTGATCGAACTTGCAGAGGCTCTCGATCACGGGCGGCAGGTTCAGTCCGGCAAAGTCGGGAATCCAGTTGTTCACCTTTCGGGCCACCAGGCCCACATGCCCCAGTTGTTGCAAGAGATTGACGCGGAACCGCCAACTGGTGCCGTCAACGTCGCAAAAGTAGGCGAAGTCGGCCCCACCGTCCCTGTCAAAGATGATGCGGATTCGGTCGTCCATCAGGGGAAAGCAAAGCCGCACCATTTCTTCGTCGTCGATCGGCCCTCGATTCATGGGGCGCAGAGTGCCTTGGACGCGAATGTAGGGGGGTTTGCCCACCTTGAGGTGCAAGTCGCTCCCCTCAAGCTTGACCAAGGCCTTGAAGAGCTTGTCGATCTCCAACTCTTTCTTTCTCCCCAGAAAGCGTTCGAGTGCGACGCCCGCGGAGGAGTCAAAATCCGTGTCGGGTTCGTGTGCGGCAGCAGCGGACATAGGAAAATTACAATTGCAGTTTTGAGCTTTTCGATGGTGGCAATCGCGTTGCTTGCCGTTCGGCCTCGAGCTCACGGCACGAGGATCGGTTTCGCAAGGGAAGATAACATCCGCACGGGGATGCCCCGGTCCGCCATCACCTGTTTTGTTTCTTGGATACTGAACTCGCCGTAGTGAAAAATACTCGCCGCCAGGGCGGCATCGGCTTTGCCGACAAGGATTGCATCGGCCAAATGCTCGGGCTTGCCGGCCCCGCCGCTGGCAACGACCGGGATGCTCACCGCGTCGCTCACGGCGTGGGTGATTTCCAGGTCGTAGCCGTTTCTGGTGCCGTCGGCATCCATGCTGGTGAGCACGATTTCGCCCGCGCCAAGTTCCTCGACTCGCTGTGCCCAGGCGACCGCTTCCAGGCCTGTGCTGCGGCGACCACCGTGGGTGTGAACTTCCCAGACTTCGCGGCCATCCTTCCGCACGCGTTTGGGGTCGATGTTGACCACAATACACTGGCTGCCGAAGCGATCGGCGGCCTGGCGTACGAAGCGGGGATTCTGCGAGGCCGCGGTGTTGATGGAGACTTTGTCGCAGCCGGCCAAGAGCAACTCGCGAATGTCGTCGAGCGTGCGGATCCCGCCGCCGACGGTGAGCGGCATGAACACGGTTTCGGCCGTGCGCCGCACGACGTCGAGCATCGTACCGCGGCCTTCGTGGCTAGCCGTGATGTCGAGGAACACCAGTTCATCGGCGCCATCGGCCTCATAGCGCGCAGCCACATCGACCGGATCGCCGGCATCGCGCAAGTTGACGAAATTCGTCCCTTTCACGACCCGACCACGATCGACATCGAGACAGGGAATCACACGCTTGGCCAACATGCAGTCTTTCGTCGTGCCGGGGGGGTGTGGGGGGTGGGGACAAGTTCGACGAAGTGTTCCGGAACTCCGCCCAGAACGTCCACTTTAAGCGGCACGAAACCGGGGGTCAACGGTCCGTGCCATGCTCCCCGAGCCGAATGCGCGGTTAAAACGGATCGAAGGGATTCCCCTGCAGTGAATGTCCCTTACGGTTGTCCAGCGCGAACTTCCAAAAACGCTTCACTCACACGCCGGCAATCAGGCAGCGATTCCAAGAATAACTTGCCATAGGGCTTGGTCTTCACGCGCGGATCCAGGATCACCACGATGCCGTGGTCGCGCTGGCTGCGGATCAGGCGGCCGAAACCCTGCTTGAGTTTCAGCACGGCTTCCGGCAATTGATACTCGGTGAACGGCACCCCGCCACGCCTGCGGATCGCTTCCAGGCGGGCTTCCAAGAGCGGTTGGTCGGGCACGCTAAAGGGCAGCCTGGTGATGATGACATTCGTGAGCGCGTCGCCGGGCATGTCGACCCCCTGCCAGAAACTGTCGGTGCCCAACAGCAGTGCTCGGGGATTGGCTTTGAACTTTGCCATCATCTGGCTGCGCGGCACGCCGTCCGCCTGGCTGACCATCGCCAGGTTCCGCTCGCTGAGCCACGGCTGTAACTGCTCGGCGCAGCGCCGCAGCATCTCGTAACTGGTGAATAACGCGAATGCGTGTCCGTCCGTCCGCGCCACGTAACGCTTGATCATTTCGGTCGATGCCCGTTCATAGGCTGGCTTGTCGCCGGGATCCGGCATGCCGTCGATCAAAATCAATTCAGCCTGCTCAGGATAATTGAATGGACTGTCAAAGCGACTCGAATCCGACTGCGTCAAACCGATCCGCGACTTGATGAAATCAAACGAGCCCGACTTGCCGATGCTGAGCGTGGCACTCGTGAGGATCACCGTCGGGCATTTGTCGAACAGTTCGCTGCGCATCGCCGGGCCAATGTCCAAAGGAGCGCTGTCAAGCGCGATTCTTGTGCGGCCCCGGCGCGTGCGACTCGACTCCACCCAATACACGAAATCGGCGGCCCGTTGCAGCCGCCAATCCTCAATCTCGTTCGCCAGCGCCAGGAGCCTGTCAGCCGCCGACGTGAAATCTTGTTGCTCGTTTTCCTTGAGGCCGTTGCCCGCTTTGCGGACCATGCGCGCAAGTTTCGTGAGGGACGGAGAGAGCTTGTTATCGACGATTTCCGGCAGCGTTATACGTGCGCTCAGTTTATTCTGCGGCAGGAGCCACTCTTCCACATCGGCAAAAAACTCGTCTGACCGAACGCGGCAGGTCATGACTTCCTGCTGCTCCGCGCCGAGCTGGCGGGTCACCAGCAGCCCTTTGTTCGTGCGATCGTTGTAGAGCTTATTGAGAACGTACTCGATCTGGCCCGAGCTGACGCTGATCCCCAGGTGATCACTCGCCACGGCCTCAACCGTGTGGGCCTCGTCGAGAATTACCGCCTGATAGTCTGGCAGGATGCTGGCGCCCTCCCGCCGCAGTGCCAGGTCGCTAAAGAACAGCGCATGATTCACCACCAGTATTTGGGCATGCTGCGTGCGGCGGCGGGCCCGATAGTAAAAGCACTGCTGATGGGTCGGGCAATGACGGCCCATGCAATTGCCGCTGTCGCTTTGCACCTCCTCCCACACAGCGGGCAAGGGGTTGTGGTCGAGATCTGCCTTTGAGCCATCCCCCGTCGTTGTCGACCATTCGACAATTTCGCGAAGCTGCTGGTGCTCATCCGACGAGTGGAATAGGCTCCCCGCGCGCGCCAGTGCATTGTTCATGCGCCGCAAGCTGATGTAGTTGCCGCGTCCCTTCACCAGCACGGCCGTGAATTCCTGCGGCATGACCGACTTGAGGAGCGGCAGGTCTTGGCCCATGAGTTGTTCCTGCAGGGCGATCGTGTGCGTGCTGACGACGATTGGTTTGGGCTCGACCTTCGGATCGCGCCGGGCGGTGGCGGCCAAGATAGCCGGCACCAGATACGCAAAGCTCTTACCGACGCCGGTACCCGCTTCCACGCACAGGTGGTGCTTCCGGTCGAGGGCTTGGGCCACCGCATCTGCCATATCGAGCTGTTGCTGTCGATGCTCGTAGTGCGGCAGGCGCTTGGCGATGCTGCCTTGAGGGCCGAGGATGGCAGCCGAAGTGTTCATGCGGAACGAATGGGCGGAAGGCCGCCTCGCGTCGGGCCCGGAGGGCGCTGCGATCGCGGCCAAATGGTCGCCCGCTCACCTTACCCCCCTTGGCTTGCGTTCTTCGAGCGGGCTTTTTGCGTAAGCTCAATCTTTCCCGCCTCCGGCGAGCTGGCGGTGGCGTAAAGCCGTTTGGGAATTCGGCCTGCCAGGTAGGCCATGCGACCGGCTTCGATGGCCAGTTTCATCGCCTGGGCCATCAAGAGCGGATCCTGAGCATGCGCGATGCCGGTGTTTAAGAGCACGCCGTCGACGCCTAATTCCATGGCAATCGTCACGTCGCTGGCCGTGCCCACCCCCGCGTCGATAATCACGGGATAGTCGGGGTCCCCCTCTTTGAGATACTCCAGACAAATTCGGATGTTGTTCGGATTGAGCACCCCCTGCCCGGAGCCAATCGGACTGCCGGCCGGCATCACGCTCACCGCGCCCGCCTCTTTCAGCCGCCTGGCCGTCACAGGATCGTCGGTCGTGTAACAGAGCACCTGAAATCCTTCCGAGACGAGCTGCTCGGTGGCCTGCAAGGTGGCGATCGGGTCGGGCAGCAGCGTCTTGGTGTCGCCGAGGACTTCGAGTTTCACCCAATCGGCGCCGGGGTTTTCCATGCCCAGCAAGATCTCCCGCCCAAGCCGAGCCACGCGGACCGCATCCTCGGCCGAAAAGCAGCCCGCTGTGTTCGGCAACAACGTGTACCGATCGCCGTCGATGAAATCCAAAATATTCTCGCCGCGGGAATTCACCAGCCGCTCACGCCTTACGGCCACCGTGATGCAATCGCAATCGGATAGTTCCAGCGCCTCGCGCATCTGCTCATAGCTGGCATACTTGCCGGTGCCAACAATCAGGCGGCTGGCAAGGGCATGCGTCCCCACGCGAAGACAATCTTCATGCCGCATCTCAACGCTCATCTCGTTCCTCGCTTTAATCCCACTACCCGCCGCCTACCAGCGTGACAATTTCTATCTGATCTCCACCCGCGACCGCGTGGTCGGCATGCCGAGAACGTGGCACAAGCTCTCGATTGACCTCAACCGCCACGCCACGCGGCGTCACATTCAATTGGTCAAGCAAAGCGGCAATGGACAACCCCGCGGCCACCTCCAGCACCTCGCCGTTGACAACAATTTCCAAGCGGGCCACCTCGCGGCAAAAGAGATTGCGCCGCATTCTAAAACGAGAAGAGTTCGGTGGTCAAGAACGCTGCCCAGGCGCACACGGCCAGGCAGTTTTCTGTGTTGAGTGCCCGTCAGACCCTGCCACCCCCGCCGCAGCTTGAACAACTGATCAGCCGCGCCCATGGAAACAGCACGATTGCCTCGCCGACAACTGGGACGGAATCGAAAATCCGTCCTCCCGCGTCTCACTCCTCCTTGCGAATCACAACGTTTCGGAACGGCTTCTTGTCAAGCAAAATCAGCGGCCCCGATTGCGGGCGGCCGGTCGTCTGCAATTGCGGCACCCAAGGTATCGCATACACGGCCACCTGGCCACTCGTAGCCTCCGCCACGTAGACGACAGCTCGGCCGGGCTGCATGTTGCCAAATCCTCTCTTGAAGTCCGCGATGCCCGTGACCATCAGATAGCGCGGATTCTTGGCACCGGGCGGCATCAGGTCTCTCGAAACATTGTAGGTGAACTTTGACAGGAACCGTCCGTTCTGAAAGCTCAATACGGCCGCGGACAAATCGCCGGTCAGAAAGTCGAGAAAAAAAAGTGCCTCGATCTCGTCCTGCACAGGACCCGTGGCGATCGCAAAACTGTCCTGGCCATGGGTCGCGACGGCATGCACGGGCGTTTGCGGCAGGATGCCCGACAGGCTCACGCCGATGATCAACCCAATCACCATTCCCAACGTCAACCAGCCCGCTTTCGTCTGTGCCATGACCGTGCTCCCGCTTCCAGACCGCAGTTCCAGATTGCCACCTCCCTGAATGCTACCGCGCGATTGGAAGTCACGCCATAGGAGGCCCAGGGCGACTTGCACGAAGTCGCAGGACCAGACTTCGGTCCGTTCGCCCCGCTGGAATCCACCCGTTATTTTGCTACAACAGATCGTTCCGCGATTTACTTACGCAGAAGGAGCAAATGATGGCGACCAACGGCGCATTGAATCGGAAACTTCGCATGGCCCTGGTTGGCGGCGGCCAGGGGGCGTTTATCGGTCGCGTGCATTGCACGGCGGCCGTGCTCGACAACCGTGCCGAATTGGTCGCCGGTGCGCTCGCGAGCGATCCGGCGCGGGCCAGAGCATCGGCCTCGGACTACGACATTCATCCCGAACGGGCCTACGGATCATTCAAAGATCTGGTGGCGGGCGAGAAGAAGCTGCCCGAGGGGAAGCGGATCGACCTGGTGGGCATCGCCACGCCCAACCACACGCACTTCGAGATCGCCATGCAGGCCGTCGAAGCTGGTTTCCATGTGGTCTGTGATAAGCCCATGACGTTCGATTTGGCCCAGGCCGAAAAGCTGGCCGAGGCGGTCGACAATAGGGGAGTGGTGTTCGCCGTCGCGCACACCTATACCGGCTACCCGCTTGTGCGACAGGCCCGCGAAATGATTCTCAACGGCGAGCTGGGCGAAATCCAAGCCATGCGCAGCTTCTACCTCCAAGGTTGGCTGCGCACTCGGCTGGCGACTAGGCTGTATTGATGGCTGATTGGTCGGCTGAGCAGTCGGCTGGATCGTAGGCTGGGCAGTTGGCTGAAGAGTCGGCTGACGCGAAGGCTGCCGTGTCGGTTGCGCCGAAGGCTGCAGCGAAGGCTGCAAACTCGGCTGGGAAGAAGGTTGTCGACTGGGTTGTCCACTCGGCTGATGCTTCGGCTGATGCGTAGGTTGCCGCGAAGGCTGGCTTGTCGGCTGCCTGGTCGGTTGAGCGCTTGGCTGACGGGTTGGTTGCATCGTGGGCTGTCCAGTCGGGGCGCGCGATGGCTGCGACGAAGGCTGCACGCTGGGTTTCCCACTGGGCTGCGACGACGGCTGGCAAGTTGGTTGCGACGAAGGCTGCGAGGACGGTTGTGACGTTGGTTGGGATGTCGGCTG
>SXHT01000034.1 GCA_005773095.1 Planctomycetaceae bacterium | reverse complement strand
GCTGGCGCCGAGCGTGTATCCGCCTTTAGCGAACACCAATCCGAGTACCGTGCGATTGCTGGTGTTGAGCACCGTGCCGGCGGTGGTGGTGAAATGGGCTTCGTTGCCATTGGCCCAGGCCACGTAGTTGTCGACCCCATTTTGCCACTGAATGGTGCTACCCCACGTTCCGCTACCGCCTTGTGCCGATCCGCTTGGCGCCCAATAGTATTCCGGCTCGGGCACGAGCGTCGGTTGAATGGCCGTAAATTAGGATATTGGAAATGGCCAACATCCCTGCGTCGCCGGGGTGGGTGGCGATGCCCAGATTATCGAGATACCGCCCCTCTCCGCCGGCCATGTTTGACCAGGTGGCGATGTTTCCAAGGCTCACAAAGGTGGCGCCCACGTCCGCGGCCGACAGTGCCATCGCTGCGTCCGCATTCGGTCTATCGGTCCAAAAGCAACTGCGCACAAAAATCTTGGGATGGCTGTCAAGGGTCTTGAAGGTTGTCATCAGGCTCGTCAAACGGTTCCTGAAATCGGTTCGGGCTTGCTGCGTGGTGAGATACTGTTCCGTGTTTTCCCCAATGGACATCACGAGGATGTTCGGTTTATACGCCAACTCCGCCGCGAGGCTGGTGTTTACATTGTAAGAGTTGTATCCAATTTCAAAGGGATAGATGTTGGTGACCATCTCGGTGGGCTGAATTCCCGGGATCGTGCCCAGGGAGGTCATCAGGCGATGGACGTAGTCTTTCGACTCCTCGCTGGCCGCCATCCCCCAGTTGCCGTACCAGCCGATCTCCGGTGCCGGCGCGTGATGCGTGATACTGTTGCCGAGAAATAGGACCTTCAGGCTGACGGCGAGCGCCTCCGACTGGCCAAAGATTCCCTACGCCAATAGGCACACCAACACCGGCACGTCACGGAAGAGTCGGGCAACATTTCGGTACTTCATCGCCGTCGAATCATCGCTGCTGCTGCTCGCAAAGTATCGCGTCATTGCAGCCTGAATCGGAAAAGGGTAGAGTCGAGAAGTGGCGCGGTGGTTTAGGGTAGATTGCGCGGCATGCCTGGAACTGCTCGCGCGTCTATTGGCCGTTTGTGTTATCAGGTGCTAAATCATGGTAACGGGCGGACCGAAGTCTTCCCTAAGTATGGCGACTCTGCTGCCCTTCTGCCACTCATGGCCGACGAAAATTAGCGCTTTTCCATGCGGATTCTCGGCTAAGTGCTGATCCCGGCGCGCCGGGATTTCCATCTGGTTCACTGGCCTCGCAAGGACGGCGATCTGAGCCGTTGGATGCAATGGCTGATGACCGCTACCGCAGTGGGCATCTTCGACTCGGGCGACCCGGCCGACACGTTCTCGCGCGAAACCGCGATGGCGATGAATATTAACGCCGTCACGCCCGTGCGAGCCCCTCAGCCGTTCTCAGACGCTGTCAGCTTCGCCCCCGCGGCGACGGTGCTCAACCAGGGCCCAGAACTGGAACAGACGTCGAGTGGTACCGAAAGTGCCCGGTGCCGGTAAGCTGTCGTCAATTGCGAACTTTGATTGACCATTCGTGTCTATGGCTGGTAGCGTGATGGATCATTTATTCAAATGCTCCTGTCCAACCTTTTCCGGGTACCTCTATGTTCTCACTTTCGACCCAGGACGAGCAGCCGATTCTCTGCCAGGCACAGGCGCAGGCCTTCGAGTTTCTCTCGCGCTGGGAAGCTCAGGCACCGATCTTGCACTTGTGGGCCGGCGAGGGAATGGGCAAAACGACGGTACTGCAAAAACTCCTGCGCCAGACGGATGGATATTGGGTTGACGCCAAAAGCCTGGTCGAAGTTGCTGCTCAAAAGCATCCCTTCGCGATCGAAGAAGCAGTCAAGCAAGTTCTATCGGAAGCCATTGAGAACCACCCGTTGGTGATCGTTGATGATTTCGATCACTTCTATCAGTATGCGCAAAACTGTGGAGAGTATATTCGATCGAACTACTACGCGACCGTGCTTCGCACCGTCGCGGACCATGCGGCCAGGAAACGAGTCCGGCTCGTATTGTCGACTGCCGGTTCGTTGCCGGATGATCTTGCCGGTCGCGCTTGGTCATTCCCGATTGAGGACTTTGCAATCGAGGACTACCGCTGTCTGGTATCCAATATGACGGGTCGGAGTTGGTCCCACCTGGACTTCGATTCCATCCATCGCTTTGCCCCACACATGAGTTGTCGGAAATTTATTCAAATCTGTCGATGGTTGAGCGAAAATTCCGAGACCGGTACGGAAGAATTGCTCGAATTCATTCGATCGCAAGGCATGACGAGCAACGTCGATACGGAGGAAGTTCAAGACGTCTCCCTTAACGACTTGATTGGTGTCGACCACATCAAGCAGGCGTTGGAGGAGAATATTATTTTGCCGATGGAGAACACGCAACTGGCGATCGAATTGGGCTTGACGCCTAAACGAGGCGTGATTTTGGCCGGTCCACCGGGCACCGGAAAAACCATGGTGGGTCGCGCTTTGGCGCGGCGCCTGCGAGGCAAGTTCTTTCTGATCGACGGAACGATGATCTCTGGAACCGATCGCTTCTACTATCAAGTTGACTGGATTTTCCAGCAAGCCGTCCAAAACGCGCCCTCGATCGTTTTCATCGACGATAGCGACGTTATTTTCGAGAGTGGGCGCGAGCATGGGCTCTATCGGTACTTGCTAACGAAGCTGGACGGACTCGAGAGCAAGAGTGCAAGCAGCGTTTGCGTCATGCTCACGGCGATGGACCTGGGCAACATTCCTCCGGCCTTGGTCCGGTCAGGAAGAATCGAGCTGTGGCTGGAAACTCGACTGCCCGATGACGATGCCAGACAGGAATTATTGACTCGGTTGTTTTCGGACAAAGTTCGCATCGCCGATCTGCAATGCTGGCCCGCGCTAATCGAGCAATCTCGCGGAATGTCCGGCGCGGATTTAAAGCGTCTGGTCCAGGACGCCAAGCTGAAGTTGGCTAACGACAGGGTGAAAGAGCGCCCGGTCCAAGCCTTTGAAAGTTACTTGCTAGCGGCGATCGACGACCTCGCCGTGGCTCACGAAGCCTACGTGGATGCCGCCAAGCGAGCCTACGCGGTCAATGCCGATCGCCCACGCTGGTTCAACGTCCACCCGCAACTCTTCGAACGCTAAGGAGAATTTCTACGATAGAACATATTCCTGGATTATTTCTTCAGCTTGTACGCTGGCTCAGCAGGAATCCCCGAAGTTTCGAGTAATGTTGTGCCGAGAATGGAAGCCACCATTTCAGCTCATCGGGTGAACCGATCGTCAATACTTGCAAGAGAAGTTTTTCGAGTTGCTCGAAGGCCCCAATTCCTTCGATGCGGGTTCGAAGCGCTTCATCGATCCGCCCAAACTTGGCAGCTAACAGGGCTAATAGCGATTCGCGTTTCCCTTCGATCTACTGCTCCGTAAATCGTCAAAACGACGAATTTACATCATTCAGGGTGCCGCGCAGCGGCAAGACGTTGTTTTCCGGTTTAGCCATCGCGGGCGCCGTCGCCGGCGTCACATATCAAGAGAAGGTTTGCGCACACATCGCCACAATCTACCCGCATCTGATCGATCCGCCGATGACCGTCGAGCGCGGCACGAACGCGCTGTCCGAACGACCGGGACTCGGCGCACGCTGGCTGCCGGAATTGTTCGACACAAAAGCGCCGGGGTATCGCATCGCGCGACTTGCGTAAACGCGCGTCGCAACGATACTTCACGTCAGGATGTCGTGGATCACGTTGCCGTGGACGTCGGTGAGGCGGAAGTCGCGGCCTGCGTAGCGGTACGTCAGTCGCTTATGATCGAGGCCCAGCAAATGCAGCATGGTGGCGTGCAGGTCGTGGACGGGCGTTGGCTTTTCGACCGCCTGAAAACCAAAGTCGTCGGTCGCGCCGTGAGCATATCCGCCGCGCACTCCGCCGCCGGCCAGCCAGCAGGTAAAGCCATAATGATTGTGGTCGCGGCCGTTTAGCGCCGGCCGCTCGGCGACCGGCGTGCGGCCAAATTCGCCGCCCCACAAGACCAGCGTCGATTCCAGCATGCCGCGCTGTTTCAAATCGCTCAGCAGCGCGGCAATCGGGCCGTCCCACTGTTGCGCAAGACTGCGGTGATTGTTTTCCAGGTTATCGTGGTTGTCCCACGGCTGTCCGCCACCGCTCCAGACCTGGACGAATCGAACGCCGCGTTCCAGCAGCCGCCGCGTGATCAGCAACTGTCGCCCGTGCGTGTCGCCGCCGTAACTGTCTTGAATGTGTTTTGGCTCCCGGCTAATGTCAAAAGCGTCCGTCGCCTCGCTTTGCATTCGAAACGCCAGCTCGAACGACTCGATGCGCGCTTGCAAAGCCGCGTCGCGTTCGCGCCGCTCGGCGTGACGCTCGTTCAGCTTTCGCACGAGGTCCAATTGCCCGCGCTGCTGGTCGAGCGACAGCCGAGTGTTTTGGATGTTGGCGATCAGCCTGGCGACGTCCGTGTGTTGGGTATCGAGATACGTTCCTTGATACGCGCCGGGCAAGAACGACGACCGCCAATTGTGTGTCGCGACGATCGGATATCCACCAGGACACATGGCGATGAAGCCGGGCAAGTTACCGTTCTCGGACCCCAGCCCATACGTAACCCACGAACCAAAACTGGGTCGCGGCAAGCGGCCGTCGCCGCAATTCATCAACATCAACGACGGCTCGTGATTGGGCACTTCGGCTTGCATCGAGCGAATTACGGCGATCTCGTCGATGTGCGCGGCTGTCTTCCTGAACAACTCACTGACCCACAATCCGCATTGCCCGTATTGGCGAAACGCAAAAGGCGACTGCATCAGGCCGCCCGTCAATCGCTCAGTTCGCAGGTTGCCGGACGGAACCGGTTGTCCATGATATTTGGCCAGCAGCGGCTTATAGTCGAACGTGTCGACGTGCGATGGCCCGCCATTCATGAACAAGTGAACAACACGTTGGGCCTTGGCGCGGAAGTGCGGCGGGCGGGCAGCAAGCGGGTTTTGGGGATCGACGGTCGCGCCGCGAGCCTCGCTGCCGCATTCGTCGCCGACCAGATCCGCCAGTCCGATCAAGCCCATTCCCATGCCGCATCGGCGTAACATTTCTCGACGGGATAAATACATGAATTTCCTCTCGGCAATCAATCGACAAACAGGAACTCGTTCGACATCAGCAAGGCGTGAGCCAGGTCAACCCAGCGTTCCGCCTCGTTGGCGTGCGAGTGTTTTTGCAGGTAGTCGCACGCCAGCGCCAGTTCGACGTCGTCCGGCCGCCGCGCAATCACGATCTGGTAGATGCGATCGACTCGCTCCGCCTGATCGGCAAGGCCGCCGACGTCGGGCCGATTGATCAAGCGCCGCGCGCACTCGACCGTGAATTCATTGTTCATAAAGAATAGCGCCTGCGGAGCGACGGTCGTCATGTCGCGCGCCGGGCTGGTGGCGGTCGGATCGGGGTAATCAAACGATCGCAGCAAGCCCGGCAAATCCATCCGGTCAATCGCGACGTAAACGGTCCGTCGCGGCGTGAAACCCTCGAGCGCATTGACGGGCGGCCCGTTGTCAACGTTTCGGGACCGCCTTCTTGGGTTTTCTTGGTCCTGAAACGACTTCTTGGGTTGCAACCGTTCACGGGCCCAGAGAGGAGCCAAGAAAGTAGACCGGCACTTTTTCCCGGGAACCACCTTGGGCGACCACCCAACAGGACGACACACCTCGTTGAACTCGCCGGGAAAATGAGCCAGTCCCCGGCCCGTGAACATTTACGCTTGCTAAATGAAGCCTCGCAAGGTGGAGCGAAGCAGAGGAACGAATGGCACCTGTTCCCGCGGGCATGAGCCGGGCTATTCAGGATGGACCCAGCTTGACGACGGCCGTATCTTCGTGATCCATTACACTGACGACATCTCGGCGGCCAGTACGCTGAACTCGCACAACTTCGGCGTGCCGTGGATCCGTGCAACGTTCCTCGAAACGGGGAATCTGCCAGTTCGCAAGGAGCTGAAATGATGAACTGCACAAGGGCCTTCATGTTCGTAACTCTGGTTGTGGCGTGGCCAACCATGGTCGTCTGTGCCCCGGCACCGGTGGCCGATGCACCAAAGACATCAACGAACTCCCCCTTCCCGTGGCGCATCGCGGAAGTGTGGCTGGAGCCCGATGGGAAGGAGCTTTTTACCCATGGGGGGAGCATCTTGACCTGGGATGCCATGCTGGACACCAAACCCGACTCACCACTGGGCCGCTATATTGCTCAGCTTCGTCTGTGGGGTTTCAACGGCATTGCGTTTTACTGCGACCCCGAAGCCAATCCCAAGGCGATGCGCAATTTCTGCCATTACCTGAAGAAGAACGGCATCGGGATGTTCATCCGCCGCGAGTGGCACGAGGTGGAGACCGGCAAGTCCTGGCCGGTGCGCCAGGGGGACGCCCGACCGCGCAGCTCCCCCAAGCTCAGCCCGTACAACGAGCAGGTCCGCGCCTACTGGGAGCAGAGGATCGAGAAGGACTACCAGATGATACCGGAACTGGCCGGCTATCGCATGAACGCCACGGAGTTTTACTTCGTCAACGGCGCCCCCTGGATGGGCGAAGGCCCGGAGTGTAACACGAAGACCGGCAGGGAATGTGCACGCGACGCCATTCGTCTGGTGGCGAACCTGCTGGCAAAGCATGGGGGGAGGCTTTTCTGGGAGACTTGCCAAGACGACCCGGTTGGCCAGCGGCACGAGTTTCATTACTTTCGGGACATGACGGGAGAGATTCCGAACAATTCGCTCGTGGTCATAAAGGGTTTCTACTGGGACTTCCACCCTCGCTGGCCACGCCACCCCCTTTACGACGTTATCGCCAAGGATGCCAGCGGTCGATCGCCTTATGCAACCAGCATCCAACAGCCCGGCGAGTATTGCGGAGTTCATGACTTTCCTTGGTGCCTGGTGGAGGACTTCAGCGCTGCTTTCTGCGATGCGCATGCCACGGGCCAGCAGGGAATGTGGGTGATGGCACAACCTCACCCGGACGGCTGGGACCACCCTCTCAACCTGGTGAACTGGTACGCCATTCAGCGGCTCCTCCGCGATCCCCTGGCCGACCCGGCGACCATGAAAGTCGAATGGGCCAGGGAGACCTTTGGAGGAAAAGCCGCGCCTACGGTAGTCACCGTGCTCGACCGGGTGACCGAAGCTGCCCGCGGACTGTATGAGTTCGACGCCCTCTGGACCGGCAACCACAGTCAGTTTCCTACGCTGGATTATCTGGACTCGCACCTTTGCGGGCCATACCGCCAGACGCCTCGCATGAAGGGCATGATGGGTCTCGTTCTGCCTCTCGACATGTACTCGCCAGCCAGAGCAGCGGAGATTCGCGCTAATCCACAAACCCGCATGGTGTTCAACCAATATCCCATCACTCCGGCGCTAAAGGCCGAGGCGATGGCCCAGAAGGACGCGGCGGTGCGGTCGATGGAGGAGGCACTTTCTCTATGGAGGAGTCTGCCGGGCACGATCAAGGAGGAACAGTACCGCAAGATACTGGCGGGATTGGAAGGAAACCTGGCCGACACGATCATCTTCCGTCACATGATGGATGTGTACATGGACTGGAAGCTGGGCGTTCTTACGGAGGCCAAGATCGACGCCGCTCTGGAGGCGTGTCGCGAGCTGAAGGGAATCGTCGTTCCCGCCCCGCTCGATCCGCACCCGAAGAAGACAACCATCGTAGAGCCTGCCTCGCTCAAATCGTTTGCCGAGCAACTCAGGAAGGACCTCAAAGAACCGTGGGTCGAGGACTACTGGCGGAAGAATCCCATCGGCGTTGGGGTATTGGAGCCGATCGAGTACCCCAACGAAAAAGACAAGCATTGACTGCGGACAATCGTCCGCGTTTACGGGGCGGCGGGGAATTACCGGGGAGACGCGGAGGAGAAAGGAAAACAAGGGGGGAAGAACACCGGACCCCAGGGCCAGCGGTAACTAAGGGGCTGTTCCTGTAAGGACTTCCAGCAGGAAGTCGTCTTTCCAGAATAGCCCAGAGTGCGCGTTGGCCCTGACGCGCGACCCCCTCGTGCCTGGGAGCCGTCGCCGTTTGGGCCACGGCCGGCAACGCCGGCCCTCCAAGTTGCCCACCATTCGACACCGCTGGGCCATTGCTTATCTCGCGGCGGGTGCGGGGAGTTGTTCCGCGATCTCGGGCAGCGGGCCGCCGACAACACGTTCCAGTTCCGCCACGCGGCGATGCAAGTCGGCCAGGGCCTGCTGGTGCTTTTCCCGCAATTCGATAAACTGCCGCTGGGCTTGCGCCAGACCCAGAAAGCTGGCGTTATTGACGTCGTAATTGATGCGGGCGACCGAGACATTGCGTTCGGCCGTGGGCAAGAGTTTGGTGCCGTAGAGATTCACCAGGCGGCGGCCTTCCTCGACCTGGGCGCGGGCGGCTTCGACCTCATACTGGATTTCGGCCAGCTTCTGCTTGTACTCGGCCTGCCGCTGGGCCACGCGGAAGCGGGCTTCGCACACGCCGGCGGCCAGCTTTCGCTGGTAGATTGGTACGTTCATGTTGATGCCCACCTGGCTGCGCAGCTCGCTTTGCGTTTCGACCGGTTGCCAGAATGAATCGTAGCGGCCGAAGATGTCGGCGTCCGGATAATACTGCTTCGTGGCCAGCGTGAGATTGGCTTGCTCCACGCGCACGCGCGCGGCAAGGGCCGCCAAATCAGGCCGCTGGCCAGCGGCGATTTGTCGCAGCAGATCGGCGGGCGGTACGGCGCCCGGCAAGTGAAGCTGCTGTGGCGGCGGCGGCAGATGGTCGTCCGGAACTCGCAATAAGAGCGTATTGATGCGGGCCACAGCCACGGACCTCATTCGCTCGAACTCAATCTGACGGCGTTCGATGTCGGCCAGTTCGAGATCGGCTTGCAACACGTCCTGCTCGGTAACCTGATTGTTTTCATACTTGGCTCGGGCGGTGTTGGCAAACTCACGCAGCACGCGCGTGTTGAGCGTCTGCAGGTCGAGTTGGCGATGGACGAGGAAGTAATCGTAAAACGCCAGACGCGTCATTTGCGCGACCTTCAGTCGTTCGTCGCGCGCGTCGCCGAGCATGGCCCGCGCTTCGGCCGATGCCGCGCGGCCGCGAGCCTGCCGCTTGCCGCACCAAGGAAACTTTTGGGAGCCTTGCAGCATGTAAGCGGCTTCGACGTCGCTGGAGTGCCACGAGCCGGGCGCCGTCACGGCCATGAACATAGGATCGTCGAGCGCGATCGCCTGCGGGTAGCGCTGGGCCGCGGCCCGCCAGGCGTTGAGCACCGCCTCAACCGACGGATTGCGGGCAATGGCCAGCTCCACCAGCGGATCGACCTCAAGTTCGCTGGCGCCGGCGAACAGTCCGTCGGCGGCGGCCTCAACGGGAATGGTTTCGATCGAGGGCAGGCGGCGGGCTTCCGTTGGCGCAATTGCCCGTTGGGCGCGCAATTCCATCGGGAAACAACAGACCAAAATCACGGCGGCAGTGCGCAGCAGCCCCATTCCGCCTCCTTGCATCATTAAGGTTCATCGCCCCGCACCGGCGGCATCCGTGAGCACCACCGGTAAAGGCTGCAAAGTCTATGAATTCAACAAACCCAGACATTTCGTGATGGACTTCAGAAAATGAACGGCGTAGGATTGAAATAGTTTGCCGTCAAGCTTTTGCCAGATTGCCATTATGAAGGTCCATCCGATTTCCCGTCGCCTGCTTGCAGCCACGCTCGCGCTGAGCGTGGCGGCGCTAGGATTTGCCCCGCCTGTTGCCAACTGCCGATGGCTGGCCCCCGATGCAAGTCCTCAAGCGCGGCTTGCTTGTCACACACCGGTTCCCCCCGCGAAGTGCTGCTGCCGGCCGGGAGATGGTTGCCCGTGCGGCATGCAATGCGTTTGCACTCCGCCGGCTGGTGAAGGCGAAATGCCAGCGGTGCCAGCGCCCCGTCCGGCCAAAGAGACGCGATTGCTAATGGTCGCGATGGCCGGTCCGAGCACGCTCGATTCTGCCGTGCTCGTTGAGCCAATGACGTTCGAGTCTACGGTGCGCACTTCGCTCGAAGCTTCCACGCTGCAGCGGCAGCACGTGCGAATTCAGACCTGAGCGGGCACTCTTGCGCACTCTTTGCGCGCCCGACGGTAGGTCAGGCTTTCTGGCCTGACGTTGATTTACTTGCTGGGGCCGTCAGGCTGGAAAGTCCGCCGCGGCTAATCTACGACCTGACTTACGGAGAAAAGCCATGAACGAATTCAACGACGAAGGTGGCCTGCGCGCTCCTCCGGAACTGACCGGCTGGCGCAAGGCCTGGTGGTGGTTCGACTTCATCATCCTGGTGAAACTCGCCCGACTGCGATTCATCGCCGTGCTGGCGTTGATCGGCGTGGTGATTACGCAGTGGGACACGCTGGCGGCGTATTACGACAAATGGACACGGCCCAGCGGCGACATTCACGCGGGTAGTGGCCTGTTCGAATGGTTTTGTCCGATGCATCCCACGATTATCCGGGACAATGCCAAAGACAAGTGTCCGATCTGCTTCATGCCGCTTTCCAAGCGTAAGAAGGGTGATTCGCACGTAGATCCGTTGCCGCCGGGCGTCGTCAATCGCGTGCAATTGTCCCCCTATCGCGTGGTCTTGGCGGGAGTGCAAACGTGGCCCGTCGATTATCAACCGCTTGCGAAGGAGATCACCGCGGTTGGTTATGTGGAGTTCAACGAACGCGGCCAGCGCACGGTCGCCGCTCGCGTGAAGGGCCGCATTGACGAGCTCGTCGCCAACGAAACCGGTCGGATGGTGAGGGCCGACGACGTGCTGGCGTCGCTGTACAGTCCCGAATTGGTGGTCTCGGCGCAGACCTTGCTCGATGCCAGCAAGGCCGGCGACGCCCGGAATGAAGCGAGTTCTCGGCGCCGCTTGCAGCTTCTCGGCATCAGCGACGATCAGATCGATGAGATCGTGAAGCGCGGCACGGCGAACACCCATCTCAAGATTCGCTCACCGATCAGCGGGCACGTGATCAACAAGTACGTCCGCGAAGGGCAGTACGTGGAGGAAGGGATGCCGCTGTACGACGTGGCCGATCTCTCGACCGTCTGGATTCAGGCGCAAGTGTACGAGGATGACATCGCCTTTCTGCCGCAAGAAACAGTAAATCACGAGCTGCCCGCCAATTTCGAACTTCCGAGTTCCGAGCCCCGGGTTGCGAATTCCAAACCACTCCACATCACGGCCACCACCCGCGCCCATCCCAATGAGGTCTTCCACGGCACGTTGGCGTTCATTTATCCGCACGCCGATCAAAACACGCGTACCGTTTCCGTGAGATTTGAGGTGGAAAACCCCGGCCACAAATTGCGGCCAGGCAACACCGCTACCGTAACGCTGAAGATTCCGCCGAGAGATGTGAACTTGTTCGCCAACGGAGTTAAGGACGATGGTGCTCGCAAGAAGCTCGAAGAAGGGCTCCTGCTGGCCGTGCCGGAAAGCGCGGTGATCGATACGGGCAATCAGAAAATCGTCTATCGCGAGTCGTCTCCCGGTGTCTACGAAGGCGTGAAAGTCACACTCGGCCCGCGTATGCAAGGGCCCGACGATTTAACGTTCTATCCGATCCTCGCCGGGCTCAAGCAGGGCGAGCGCACGGTCATGGCGGGATCGTTCTTGGTGGACGCGGAGACTCGCCTGAATTCGGCGGCGGGCTCGATCTACTTTGGCGGCAGCAGCGGCTCGAAGGGACAGGGGAGCGCGGCTGTCGTGCGGCCTTCGACGCCCGAGGACTCTGATGCAGTGCGGCATGCCGCGCTCGCCAGGCTTTCGCCCAAGGATCGAATGCTGGCCGAGCAACAGCGTAAGTGTCCCATACTCGGCACCGATCTGGGCGCCATGGGCACGCCCGTTAAGGTCAGTGTCGCCGGCCAGCCGGTATTCCTCTGCTGCGCCGCCTGCGAGAAGAAAGCACTGGTAAATCCGAAAGAAACGTTGGACCGCGTGGCGGAATTGAAAAGTTCTTCCGAGACGACGATCGAGGCACTGCCCGCCGACTCGGAAGCGAAAGAACCTCCGTCGCCAGACGAATCCAGCAAGCAGTCACCCGATGCAATAGCCGAAGCCGACATCGCCGCCGCGCTGGCGGAACTCGATCCGGCCGATCAAAAGCTCGCCGAAGCGCAACGGTTTTGCACCGAACTCAAGGATAGCCGTCTTGGTTCGATGGGCAAACCGGTCAAGCTCATGATCGGCGAAAAGACCGTCTTTCTCTGCTGCGAGGGGTGCGAAGCGGACGCACGCAAGGACCCCGCCAAAACCGTCGAGGCGGCGCATCGCTTACGAGAGTTGCACGGCGATCACCAGGGGAATCGCCCATGATCGAAACAATCATCGAGCTATCGATCCGCAACCGCTTTCTGGTGATCCTGATCACGATGGCGCTTACGGCCTTGGGGATTTACGCGGCGTACGACACGCCGGTCGATGCGATTCCTGACCTGAGCGAAAACCAGGTGATTGTGTTCACCGATTGGATGGGCCGCAGTCCGCGCGAGATCGAAGATCAGGTCACGTACCCGCTGTCGCGCAAGCTGCAAGGACTGGCCGGCGTGCGCGCGGTGCGGTCGAGTAGCGAGTTCAACTTCTCGATGATCACCATCATCTTCGAGGACAACATCGACTTCTACTTTGCCCGGCAGCGCGTCACCGAAAAGCTTGCCCAGGCGAACACGTTTCTGCCGGAGGGCGTGCTGCCGTACATGGCCCCCGATGCGACGGCGCTCGGACAGATCTTTTGGTACACCGTCGAACCCAGTCCCGCCCATCCCATCGATCCGCCCAAGCTGTGGGCCCTCAACAAGTTCTATATCGGTCCGCAATTGAATGCCGCGCAAGGCGTGGCCGACGTGGCGATCGTCGGCGGCATGCCCATGGAGTACCAGGTGGATGTTCGCCCCGAGGACTTGCGGGCCTATGGCATCACGCTGGGCGACTTGTATTCGGCAGTCTCAAAAAGCAACATGCCGGCCGGCGGCGGCGTCGTGCAGAAGAACAACGCCGAGTACATCGTCCGCGGCGTGGGTTGGATCCGCGACAAGCGCGACATCGAGAACACCGTGATCAAGGAGGTCGAGGGCACGCCGATCTACGTGCGGAACGTGGCCGACGTCGGTCTGGGCACTCAGTTCCGCCGTAGCGTGTACGAGAAGGATGGCAGCGAAGTCACCGGTGGGGCCGTGCTAATGCGCCACGGCGAGAATCCGCTCGCGGTGACCAAAGCCGTGAAGCAAAAGTTCATTGAGCTGCAGCCAGGTCTGCCCGAGGGCCTGCGGATTGTGCCCGCCTACGACCGCACGCGGCTGATCCACGGCGCGATCGACACGCTGACTAAGGTAATGTGGCACGAAATGCTGATCGCCTCGCTGGCCATCCTGCTGATTCTGTTTCATTTCCGCAGCGTATTTGTGATCTGCATCACCTTGCCGCTGGCGGTGTTGTTTTCATTCCTCCTGATGTGGGTGCTGCGCCAACTGGGCATCATCGACATTCAGGCCAACATCATGTCGCTGGCGGGCATCACAATTTCGATCGGGATCCTGGTTGATCAGGCGATCGTGATTGTCGAAAACGCCACGCATCACCTGAAGGCCAAATTCGGCGACGCCAAAGTTGTCGGGGACATTACCGAAGAAGTTATCGGCCCTTGCCGCACGGTTGGCCGGCCGATTTTCTT
>SXHT01000285.1 GCA_005773095.1 Planctomycetaceae bacterium | reverse complement strand
GTTGGGCATCGTTAAAGTAGGCGGGCACGGTGATCACCGCCTTGTTGACCTTGTGGCCCAGATACGCTTCGGCGGCCTCTTTGAGCTTGCGCAAAATCTTCGCGGAGATCTCAGGAGGAGTATTCTCTTTATCGCCGACGCGCACCTTGACATAGTCGTTGGGTCCGCCGACCACTTCGTAGGGAACCATCTTCTCTTCGCTCGCCACTTCGTTGTGCCGCCGGCCCATGAAGCGTTTGATCGAGTAGACGGTTTTCTTGGGATTCGTGACGGCCTGTCGGCGCGCGAGATCGCCAACGAGCACATCCCCCTTATCGGTAAACGCGACCACGCTCGGCGTGAGCCGGTTGCCCTCTTGATTGGGGACGACCTTGGCGTCCTTGCCTTCCATCACGGCGACCACCGAGTTCGTCGTACCCAGGTCGATGCCAATGATCTTTTCGCCTTTGGACATGGAATTAGTTCTCCTTTCAATGGATTTGCGCGCGAGAATTGCGCACCACGGTGGCAGCCGCGGGGTGCGATTCCGATGCGTGGAAACCAGAGGAAGCAAAGGCCATGCCGCCTGTGCACGGACCCAAGCAATCATCGCAACCTATTGCAGCATAGAGATTTGCAGCGACGCGTCAAACTCCCAGCCAAGGTCGGCCCGATCCGAGTCTGCCAAACTGGCAGTTCCGCGCCGTTGAATCCAGTGCCTTGACATCAAAAATCGCTCCAAGTACAAGAGGGGTTTTCACTTATCGACGCTGGTTGGCACGTTTCGCGGGGTAACCTCCCGGTTTGCGAGCGGCGCCTCTTTCAACGCGGCACGAGGAATGTAGAAGACTGTTCCGCGTCCCGAGCTCCAAGTTCCGCGTTCCCCCACCGCTCCGATGGCCACGGAAAAGAAGCCCAAGAAACCTGCTGACCGGCCATTGCTGGCCGGCCTACGCGGACAGATTGACCGACTTGACCGCGAACTCTTGAAGCTCATGAATGAGCGGGCGCGGATTGCCCACGACATTGGGCAGCTTAAGAACCAACATGGCATGCAGTGCTATTCACCGACCCGGGAGGAGGAAGTGCTGGCGCGCGTCACCCGTGCAAACGAGGGCCCCCTTGAGGAACGCTGCATCAGGGCCGTATTTCGCGAGTTGATTTCCGGATCGCGGTCGGTCGAAACGGCGCTGCGCGTCGCCTACCTGGGGCCCGAGTATACCTACAGCCATCTGGCGGCCATTCACCGCTTCGGGCAAAGCGTGGAATTGGTGCCGGTTGGCACGATCGGCGCGGTTTTCGAGGAGGTTCGACGGCAGCAGGTAAATTTTGGCATCGTGCCGCTGGAGAACAGCACGGACGGCCGCGTGGCCGACACGCTCGAGATGTTCATCCGTGTACCCGTCAGAATTTGCGGAGAGGTGCAGCTTCGCATTCGCCACAACTTGCTTGGCCACGGCAGCCGTTCCAAGGTGGAGGAAGTCTACAGCAAACCGCAGGCGCTGTCACAATGCCGCAACTGGTTGGCCAGGCACCTTCCCACGGCGCGAGCGATTGAAGTCACGAGCACTGCCACGGCCGCTCAAATCGCCCGCGACAAACCGGGCGCTGCCGCGATTGCCAGCATTCAGGCGGGGGTCACCTATGGTCTGGACGTATTGGCATCGGAGATTGAAGATGTCGCGGGCAACACCACGCGTTTCGCGGTAATCGGCGGCGAAACGGGCGCAAAAACGGGGAGCGACAAGTGCGCTTTGATGTTTGAGGTACCCCACAAACCGGGCGGTCTGGCGGATGCGATCATGGTCTTGAAGCGCGCCAAACTTAATATGACCTGGATTGAATCATTCCCCATTGCCCGGCCCGAAGGCGGATATCTATTCTTCGTCGAGTTGGAAGGGCACGAAACCGACACGCGCGTCAAAAAAGCCATCCGGGTGTTGTCCGGCAAATCCGTGCGTTTGGAAGTCCTGGGCAGCTATGCGAAGATGCAACCGGTAGCGTGAGAAAACAGGTCAATTCCCAATGATCATCATCCTCAAATCCGGCGTGAGCGACGAGCAAATCGAACATGTCATTCGACGGATCGAAGACATGGGTCTGCGCACGCACCTGAGCCGCGGCACGTATCGCACGATCATCGGAGTGATCGGCGATGAAGCCAGGCTGCAGGATGCTCCTCTGGGTGCAATTCCCGGCGTTGCCGAGGTGATTCCCGTTTTACCGCCGTACAAACTGGCCAGCCGAGAAGCCCATCCCGAGTCAAGTGTCGTCGATGTGGCGGGAGTGAAAATCGGTGGCGGCTATTTGGGAATGATCGCGGGACCGTGTGCCGTGGAAGGCCATGAGCGCCTCGACCAGATTGCGGGAGCAATTAAGGCGGCCGGGGCCAATCTGCTGCGCGGTGGTGCGTTCAAGCCGCGCACCAGTCCCTATGCGTATCAGGGCATGGGCGAAGAAGGACTCAAGATTCTCCGCGACGTGGGTGACAAGCACGGCATGCCGGTCGTGACCGAAGTCATGGATCCGCGGTATGTGGATTTAGTCGAGCGCTATGCCGACATGATTCAGATCGGCGCTCGCAACATGCAGAATTTTTCACTGCTCACGGAAGTCGGCCGGACGAAGAAGCCTGTGCTGTTAAAGCGTGGGATGAGTGCCACGGTGGTCGATCTGCTGATGAGTGCCGAGTACATACTTTCGCAAGGCAACCCGAACGTGGTGCTTTGCGAACGGGGCATTAAGAGTTTCGACACTTCCGCACGCAACTTGTTCGATGTGGCCGCCGTGCCGACGACCAAAGGCCTTTCGCATCTGCCGATCATCGTCGACCCCAGCCATGCCACTGGCCGACCGGACTTGATTCCCGCCTGCGCCTTGGCGGGCGTCGCGGCCGGGGCAGACGGGGTACATATCGAAGTCCACAACTGTCCCGAGCAAGCCATGAGCGATGGGCCCCAGGCATTGCTGCCGGAACAATATGCAAAGCTTGCCGCCACGATCAAGGAACTGGCGAAGTTGTTCAATAAAACGATCTCGGCGCTGACTCCGTCCTAAAGCCGCGGCCGGTGGTCGCAGGGCGTCGCCAACCGATCGTCAACCAGCCTCGATCCGCGGTCACCAGTCGAGGCTTGATGGAACCGATTCCCATGCGAAAACCGTTGATTGCCGGCAATTGGAAGATGAATCTTGACCGGCACGCCGCGATTGTGCTGGCGAATGCGATTGCGGAAGCGGCTGAAAAGATTGGCAACGTCGAGATCGCCATCTGCCCGCCGTTTGTTTACTTGGATGTGGTCCGCCAGGCGCTTGGCAATTCGGTCGTCGCGCTGGGGGCGCAGAACATGTCTCCCGAGCCCAGCGGCGCCTTTACCGGGGAAATTTCAGCCGGGATGCTCAAAGATGTGGGCTGTAAGTATGTCATCTTGGGACACAGCGAGCGGCGACATCTCCTGGGCGAAACGGATGCGTTCATTAACACCAAGGTCCATGCAGCCATCGCCGCGGGGCTGCTGCCCGTGGTTTGCGTCGGGGAATTGCTGGCGGATCGCGAAGCCGGCAAAACCGCCGCCGTTGTCGGCGCTCAGTTGGAAGGCTCGTGCGCGGGTCTGTCCCCAGAGCAGATGGCCGAGGTTGTCATGGCTTACGAACCGGTGTGGGCGATTGGCACTGGTAAAGTGGCGTCGCCAGAACAGGCTGAAGAGGTGCATTTGGCTCTTCGCAAGATGATCTCCGACAGGTACAATTCCCAGACTGCCGAGCGGGTGAGAATTCAATACGGCGGCAGCGTAAAGCCGTCGAACGCGGCGGAGTTGCTCTCGCAGCCGAATATCGACGGAGCGCTCGTCGGCGGCGCCAGCCTGAGGGCCGAAGATTTCCTTGGCATTGTGGCGGGCGTAAAGTAGTGTCATCGGTCGGCCTGAGCTTCGCGGGTCCCACCCTACGGAGAAAAACCATGCTGCAGATTGTGTTAATGCTTCTGCTTGTCATCACCGGATTTTTTCTGATTCTGATCGTGCTCATTCAGCGCGGTCGTGGCGGCGGTTTGGCGGGCGCCTTCGGCGGGATGGGCGGGCAAAGCGCTTTCGGCACCAAAGCCGGCGACATGTTCACGTGGATTACCGTGTACACGGCAGGTTTTTGGATTGTGCTTTGCGCCTTCTCGGTGAAGCTCTTGGGAACTCCCGATAGCAGAATTGATCCGTCCTTGGGCAGCGCGGCCACGGCCGACGAAGCACCGGGTGCCGCCGGGGGCAAATCGCCAGCCAAGAAACCCGGCGCGACCGGTGAAAAAACGGAGCCAGCCGCCGCGGGTGACGAACCGGCCAAGACCTCGGAATCGAAGCCCGCGCCCGGCGGCGCCAAAGAATCGTCCGCTCCCGCGGAAGCACCAGCGCCGGGCAAGTAGCGTAACAGGCACACTCCGTGTGCCGGAGGCCAGCGTCGTGGGCATGCTTTTGTCCGCGACCGAGATTGTAGTTGTTTGCTTCGGCACACGGAGTGTGCCTGCTACGGATTGTTTGCTTCGGCACACGGAGTGTGCCTGCTGCAGTACCGCCGGAGATCCACCCTTGCTGCTGAGCATGACAGGTTTTGGAGAGGCGCATCGCCAGCGCGATGACTGCGCCGTTGCGGTTGAAATGCGGACCATCAACAGCAAGTACTTCAAGCTGGCCATGCGCTGTGGCGAAGGATACTCGGTGCTCGAACCGCAGATCGAGCAGATCGTGCGACAGTCCATCAAGCGTGGCACCGTGCAGGTCAATTTGCGGGTCGATCGTCGCCGCCACGCCGAAGACTTCCAGATCGATGCCGACGTGCTTAACGGCTACCGCAAGCAGTTGCAGGCGATCTGCAGCGGGTGGGGTTCCTCGGAGCCGCCGCGGCTTGACGCTTTGTTGATGTTGCCTGGCGTCGTCAACGAAGATCCAAGGACCTCGGCCGACGCGGAGCACGACTGGCCGCTGGTGCAGGAGACGCTTGCCGCGGCTCTCACCAACATGGCAAAGATGCGCGAGGATGAAGGCCGCGCAATGGCCGCCGACCTGATTGCCAACTGTACGACGATTGCCAACGAGTTGACCGCCATCGAAACCCGCGCTCCCCAGGTGGCGGACTCGTATCGACAGCGCTTGACCGAACGCCTGAACAAAATCCTCGCCGATTACCAGTTCAGCCTGCAGCCGGGTGATCTGGTGCGGGAAGTCAGCATGTATGCCGAACGGGCCGACATAAGCGAAGAAACCGTTCGCCTCCGCAGCCATCTTGAACAATTGGCGGGCTTCCTCACCGCCGACGAAAGCACGGGCCGCAAGTTGGAATTCCTGACCCAGGAGATGTTTCGCGAGACGAACACCATGGGCTCCAAGAGCAACGATGTGCAGATCGCTCGGCATGTCATCGAGATCAAGGCCGCGATTGAGCGAATGCGGGAAATGATCCAGAACGTGGAATAATCGGAGCCATCTGAAATACGAATCTCGAAGTCCACAACAGATTCCGATCTTCAACATCCGAATCGCAAAACAAAGTTTTCCGAAAGGCTCCTTGCGAATTTCGTGCTTCGATCAGTTTTCGGAGTTCGCTATTCGCACTTCTTTCTGAAATGACGCACACCGGCGCGGGAAAAGTCATCGTCATCAGCGGTCCGTCGGGGGCGGGTAAGACGACGCTTGTGCGCCAATTGTTTGAGCGGATGCCGCAACTCGTTTCCAGCGTATCGGCCACCACCAGACCAGCGCGGCCAGGTGAACGGGACGGTGTTGACTATTTTTTCCTTTCCGCCGAAGACTTCCAGCGGCGGCGGGGGGCCGGCGATTTCCTGGAGAGTTGCCAGGTTTTTGGCCGCGGCTATTGGTATGGCACTTTCAACAACCAGGTGTCCCCTAGCCTTGCGGCCGGAAAATCGGTAGTCTTAGAAGTGGATGTGGAAGGGGCCAAAAGCGTGTTCGCCCGGCATCCCGCCGCGATTACGATCTTCGTGCGCCCCGATTCAATCGAGGAACTTGAGCGCCGGCTGGTGGCTCGTGGCACCGAAAACCCAGCCGCGATTGCCCGTCGTTTGGAGGTTGCCCGCCGCGAGTTGGCCCAGGCCGACTGGTATCAGCATCAGGTGGTCAATAACGACGTCGACCAGG
The DNA here is from genome assembly GCA_005773095.1 of Planctomycetaceae bacterium. Taxonomy (GTDB): domain Bacteria; phylum Planctomycetota; class Planctomycetia; order Pirellulales; family PALSA-1355; genus SXHT01. The sequence goes on along the minus strand of SXHT01000285.1, from coordinate 22,059 downwards.
CGGTCGACGCGATAGTAAATATTTTGCTGTCCCATGGAGTCTAAAGCATGATCGACGAACTGCGCGAAGAGAAAATCGTAGACAAGGTGGGGGGGCGATTCAAGCTCTCCACGCTGATTCAAAAGCGGATGGTGCAGCTTCAGGCCGGCAGCCGCCCCTTGGTGGACATGAAAACCGACAACAGGTTGGAAATCGTGATCCAGGAAATCATGCAGGACAAAATCTATCTCGATACCGACGCCCACCTCAAGATCACGGGCGAGCCCGCCGCCGGTGGTGGTCCGCCTGAGTTGGATCTGACGAACCTTGGCGGATAAGTAATGCTCGCAGGTCGCGAAATCATCGTCGGCGTGACGGGCGGGATTGCCGCTTACAAAACCGCTGCCCTGGTCAGTCAACTCGTGCAGGGGGGCGCCCATGTGACCGTGGCGATGACTGCCGACGCCAGGCAGTTCGTGGGGGCCGCCACATTCGCGGCCCTCAGCGGCCGACCGGTCGCCGATCGTGTCTTCGACGACGAGCACTATCCCCTCGGCGCGCATATCGAGCTGGCGCGTCGGGCAAAGCTCCTGGTGGTGGCTCCTGCCACGGCCAACTTCCTGGCGAAGGCCGCCGGCGGCGTAGCGGATGATTTGCTTTCGACGCTCTACCTGGCCTTCACCGGACCCGTGCTGCTTGCACCGGCAATGAACTCCGAAATGTGGGAGAAGGCCGCCGTGCAGCGCAATGTCCAGCAGCTTCGCGGCGATGGCGTGCGCTTTGTCGACCCCGAAGAAGGCTGGCTGAGCTGCCGCACGCGCGGGGCTGGACGGATGGCCCCACCGGAAAAGATTTTCGCGGCCATGGATGAGCTGCTCACAGGCAAACGCGTGGTGTGACGGTTCCCACCACGGTAGCGCTAACCCAACACGCTCCATAGCTGCGGGGGAGCCCCCCGCAGTTATTCGCCAACGGTACGAGGCATTCAACCCGCCCCTGATGCATGTCCCGTATTCTCATCACCTCCGGACCCACGCGACAGTATCTCGACCCGGTGCGGTTCCTGACCAATGCGTCAAGTGGACGGATGGGTAAATCGCTGGCCGAGGCTGCCATTGCTCGAGGCCATGACGTGATCGTCGTCAGCGGTCCCGTCAACGTGCATTATCCGCCCGCCGCCGAAGTGGTCGAGGTGGTCGCCACGGAGGAAATGCTCGAAGTCTGCCAGCGGCTGTTTCCCTCCTGTGACGGCATGATTGGCGTGGCCGCGCCTTGCGACTATCGGCCTGTTAAGGTTGCCGAACAAAAGATCGCGAAAACCGGCCAGCCGCTCGTGCTGCACCTGATCGAGACTGAAGACGTAGTCGCCAGCCTTGGTGCCCGAAAGCGGGACAACCAGTGGGTCGTGGGTTTTGCGCTTGAGACGAACGATCCTCGACTGCGCGCTCTGGCGAAGCTGGAGAAAAAACATTGCGACTTGATCGTTCTCAACGGTCCCGAAGCGATGAATGCGCTCGACATTCGTGTTGAAATCCTTGACCCGGCAGGCACGGTGATCGAAACGCTCGCCGGTCCGAAAGACGATGTGGCAAACGGAATCTTTGCGGCGGTTGAGCGCCGGCTGATTGCGTCGTAGGACGGATCGAAAATCCGTCCTGAATGTCCTCAGCAGGATCGCATATTGGCGCGGCTTTTGGCCCTCTCGTCGCCATCGCTGCTGATGCCGGCCAGGGGTTGTTGCGCTGCCGATGCTGCCGCTTCGACCTGAATCACGACACACTTGAACGAGGGCGTTTTCGAGCCCGGATCGACGCTCCGCGGCACCAGCAGGTTGGCCTCAGGATAATACATTGCCGCATTGCCTGGTTTGATTTTATCAAACGGACTGACCAAGACACCCTGCATGGCGCCGGCATTGCTGCGAATGGTGGCCCGCCCGCCCGCCGTGAGATGCAGGCGGCGAATGTCGTCGGGATGCAGCAGAATGACGTCGCGTCGGTCCACACCGCGGTACAGGTCGTAGTTCTCATAGACCACGGTGTTGAATTGCCCCTCGCTGCGGATCGTCATCAGGCGGAGCGTGCCTTCGTCACCAGCAAGCTCCGGAAGTTCGTGGATGAACAGCCTGGCTTTCCCGCTGGGGGTTGAAAAACGCGGTTCATGCAATACGCGTCCGCCGATGTGGAATTCCTTGCGCGTCTGATCAATTTCAGCAATCTGCTCCATCCCTGGCACAATTCTGGCAATCGCCTGACGGATCTGGCCGGTGTTGTTCATGCTCAACCAATCGATCGGACCGCTGGCGCCCAATACTCGGTGCGCGAGTTCCGCGATTATGCGCACTTCGCTCAAAGGACCATCGTGCCGAGCGGGGCCACCATCGCTGAGGCGCACAAAGTTGAACATGGACTCTTGCGTGGTTGGCTGCGGCTCTTCGTCGCGGGCCAGCACGGGAAGAATGATAGTCTCTTTCGCCAGGCCATGGGCGTGGCCGGTGTTGAGCGTGGTGTTGAGATACACGATCAGATCGAGCTCGCCCAACGCTTTGGCGGCAAACGTGGCATCGGGATTCGATCCATACAGGTTGCCGCCCAGACAAACGGCCAGCTTTACTTTTCCGGCGTGGGCCGCTTCGATGCACCCCATGGTGTCGAGGCCCGGCGTCGTTGGCAGCCGCACGGCGAAATGCTGTTGGAGCCGATCAAAGACGATCTCCTTAAGTTTCGGCGTGACGCCCATCGTGCCAATGCCCTGAACGTTGGAGTGCCCGCGAATGGGCATCAGGCCCGCGCCCGGCTTGCCGGCCATTCCCCGCAGCATTGCCAGGTTCACGATTGCTTGGACGTTATGCACGCCGTGCGTGTGGTGGGTAATTCCCATCGTCCAACCGAACACGACGCGACGAGCCTTGGCGTAGCGATCGGCGATAGGGTCGATTTCGGCCTGGGAAACGCCCGACTTGTGCTTTATCTCGTCCCAGGACAGGTTTCGCAGGAAAGTCCGCAGTTCAATCCAGCCTTCGCATTGGTTTGCCAGGAACGGTTCGTCGGCGGCTCCCATGGCTTCGATCCGTTTGGCCAAACCGTACAGCAGGGCCAGGTCGCCGCCGATGTGCGGCTGCACGTACACACTGGCAATCGAACTGCCGAAAAACAGGCTTCGCACATCGCCAGGCACGGCAAAATTGACCAGACCCGTTTCAAGGATCGGATTGATGACGATCACTTCGCCGCCGCGCCGACGGACATGCATCAGTGTGCGCATCAGTCGTGGATGGTTGCTCGCCGGATTGCCGCCAATCACGAACACCAGGTCTGACTGGTCGAGGTCCTCGAGCGAGATCGTTGCCGTGCCGGTTCCCAGCGAACCTGTCAGTCCTACGCCGCTGGCCTGATGGCAGTAGTAGCTGCAATTGTTGACGTTGTTGGTGCCGTAGATGCGGGCAAACAGTTGCAGCAGGAAGCCGGCTTCGTTGGAACTGCGTCCGCTGAAGTACCAAAACGTTTCGTCGGGTGTCACCGAGCGTAGTTTTCCCGTGATCCTGCGATAGGCTTCCTCCCACGAGATCGGTTGATAATACTGCTCGCCCTGGCGGAGCATAACCGGCGTCGTGATTCGTCCGCAGCTTTCCAGTTCGCGCGGCGAGAAGGCCTGCAATTGCGCCCGCGTGTAGGTACTGTAGAAATCGGGCTTGATGGCGCCTTGCATGTCGGCCGCCATGGCCTGAAGCGACTTCTTGCAGACCTCGGGAAAATGCCCGGCCTCGTTGACCATCCCGCCCGACTGCCCCCCCATGCCCAACGCACAGGTCTTGCAGGCGTTCTTACTGCGCATGGCCTTCCAGAGTTTCCACAGGCCGCCCACCTCACGGGCCTTTTGCCAGGTGTAGAACACCGCCGGCCAGCCTCCGCCTCGATTGACTTTGCGCATGACGTTAGGCAGTCTTGTGGGGGATGTTTCGGCCGGCAGTTGGCGGCGGTAGAGGCGTGCTATCTCGATGGTGCATTTCAATCGTCTCGTATTTTACGTGGCATCATGGCTTGCGAAAAGAGACGGATCAATCGTTGACAGCCGGCGCATGCCCCCCTTATGCTCGCGGAATGCGAACGATCGTACAAATTTCGCTCGATCTTACCAGTGTTCCAGAGGCCTTGGAGACGGCCGAAGTGGCGATGCGCTCCGGCGTTGATTGGCTGGAAGCGGGTACGCCCTTGATCATTGCCGAAGGGATGCACGGCGTGCGGGCGCTACGAGAACGGTTTCCGGAGGTGCCGATCATCGCCGATCTTAAGACAATGGACGGCGGCTACCTGGAAGCGGAAATAATGGCCCAAGCCGGCGCCACGCACGTCGTGGTGATGGCCCTGGCCCATGCAGAAACCCTGCACTGCCTGGTCAAGGCCGGTCGCGATTTCGGCATCAAGGTAATGGGGGACAATCTGGGATGCGAAGACATGGTTGCCGGCGCAAAGCGGCTGGAAGATCTGGGCTGCGATTTCGTGATTCACCACATTGGCTATGATCAGCGCCGCGGCATCGCAGCCCGTGGTCAGCGGATGCCCAGTCCCCTCGATCAGCTCCGCGAAGTCGTGGCGGCTGTCGGCGTGCCCGTGCAAGCGGTGGGCGGGCTTACCTTAGAGCAGGCAGTGCGCACGCCAGAGTATGGCGCGCCGCTGGTGGTGCTTGGCGCACCACTGACAATCGACGCCGACGCCTTCAAAACAGCGACCGGCGATTTGGCGTCTTCCTTGCGTTTGATTTGCGATAAAGTTCACTCCTACGGCGATGTTGGGCCCGCTCCGCCCCGCTCGCACTGATCCATCATGGCAGATCTGGGCGTCGTCAATTACGGTCCCGAAAAATATAACGTTGAACTACGCGAAGTTCCGCGACCCGAAATCGGTCCGGACGATGTGCTGCTGGAAGTGGCCGCGGTGGGGGTCTGCGGCAGCGATTTGCACCAATGGACGGCCGAGCATAGTTGGCCCGTCAACTATCCCGTCGTGCTGGGGCACGAGTTTTCCGGGGTCGTGGCGCAAGCCGGCCCGCGCGTACGCGGCTTCCGTGAAGGTGACCGCGCGGTAAGCGAGACCGCGGCCGTGATCGACCCCGAGAACCCCATGTCGAAGGCGGGACTTTACAATCTCGATCCGACGCGCAAGGGATTCGGCTACGGCGTGAACGGCGCCATGACCCAATTCGTACGCGTGCCGGGGCGGATCCTGCATCATATTCCCGATCAACTTCCGTTCGAGAAGGCCGGACTGACCGAACCTTGTTGCGTGGCTTACAATGCCGTCGTCAACAACGGCGCTGTCAAACCTGGAGATCGGGTGGTCGTGCTCGGACCGGGTCCGATCGGCATCCTCTGCGGCGCGATGGCTCGGCTGCAGGGTGCGGAAGTCGCCGTGGTCGGCTTGGAGCGCGATCGCCAGCGGCTGGCAATTGCTGAACGGTTTGGCTGCAAGGCGATCGTCGATGGACTGGCCGAATGGGCTTTGGCGACCGACGGATTGGGCGCCGACGGCGTGATCGACGCAGCCGGAATTTCGGCGACGCTTAAGACGGCGATCGAGATCACACGACCCAACGGTTGGATCAGCAAGGTCGGCTGGGGCCGGGCGCCCTACGGCCACTCGCTCGATCCGCTCGTGCAGAAAAACATTACGCTGCGCGGAAGCTTCAGCCACAACTGGCCTATCTGGGAACGCGTCATCCGCTTGCTGTCGACCGGAATCCTGGACGTAGGCAAGATCATCGGCGGAATCTGGCCGCTGGCCGATTGGCACACCGCCTTTGAAGAAATGCACTCGGGGCGTATTTGCAAGGCAGTGCTGAAGCCAAAGTAGGCAATGGGCGTCGAAAGAGCCTCGCTAGCGCATTCTGTGGACAAGATCGCACTCCCCAGGCGCTGACAGTGCCACAACCGCTTGCCAACCACCCGAGAAAACATTCATGCAGCATGCCAGTTTTTCCTCACGACAACATCGATTTCCACTTCGAGCAACGCGGAGCGGGCCCCGTTCTTGTGTTCACGCATGGTTTGAGCGGCGACTCGGCCGACGTGCGGGATCTGCTCGGCGACAGCAAGGATTATTCGCTGCTGCTGTGGGATGTCCGCGGTCACGGGCGTACCGAACCGTTGGGCGCGCCTGATGCCTTCAGTTTCGCGCGATTCGCCGGCGATTTGCAGGCGCTAATGTCCCATTTGGGAATCCAGCGCGCCGTCGTCGGAGGCGTGTCGATGGGGGCAGGAATTTCAACTCGGCTTGCGCTGGACTGGCCCGACCTGGTTCGTGGTTTAGTGCTCGTCCGTCCGGCATGGCTCAATGAGAGGTTTCCGGAGCCGTTGCGCCCCTGCAAACGCATTGGAGAATTGCTGGCGGCTTACGGCCCTGACGAAGGTCGACGGCGGTTTGAGCAAACCGCGGAGTACGAAACGATTTGCCAAACCGATCCGTTAGCGGCCAGATTGTTTTGCGAGCAATTCACGAAGGCACGCGCTGCGGAGCGAAACATTCGCTTGCAAACGATTCCCTTGGACTGTCCGATTCGTAGCTGGGATGAGGTCGTTGAAATCAAGGTTCCCACCATGGTGATCGGGAGCCGAAACGATTTTACCCATCCCTTCGCTTATGCTGCCGAATGGGCTCGCCGCATTCCGCAAGCAACCCTGGAGGAGGTGCCTTACAAGGAGTTCGACCGTGCGGCGTATCAATTCCAGGTCCGCGCCCTAATTAACACGTTCATGACGGCATTGTGCCAGGAGTGACAACCGTGGGCTTTGATCGAGAAAAGGATCGGCCTGACATTGACGCCCATCCGTTCGTCCCATGCAGATTCAGTAATGTCGGGCAGAAGCTTATGTTTCGGCGGACCTGACGGTCGAACCGTTTATGTGAACGAAGTCGAGCACACGCGCCTGGTCAAGTTCCGCGTCGACCCCCCCGGCCTGGCTTGGAAACGCTTTTGAGGAAGCGGCTCAGCGGTTGGCTGCCGGCCAATCTCGGACCGGAATTTCCCCTGCTGGCGTTCGGCGGCGATGACCTCTATCATTTCCTGCGGAACCGTGCATGGGCCGAATCGACTTAACCCGTACCTTGGAAGGAGCAATTTATGTCTCGTAATCACCAGCGGCTCGTTGCCGTCCTGATGTTCAGTGTCGCTGTGCTGTTTGTACATGTCCTGGCCGCCGACGAGGCAATCCAGCTTGCCGACGGCAAACTTTCTTTCAAAGCTCCCCAACGTTGGCAGCGCAAGCAGCCCAGCTCCAGCATCGTTGAGCATGAGTTCGTCATTCCCAAAGCCGAAGGGGACGCCGCCGATGGCCGCATGACCGTGATGGGCGCGGGGGGCTCGATTGATGCCAATATCGACCGCTGGCTGGGACAGTTCCTGGACGCCGACGGCAAGAAGCTAGCAAAAGACAAAGCCAAGATCGACAAGAAGCAGATCGCCGGTGAAGATCTGGTGATCGTGGATTTGTCGGGCACGTACCTCGACAAGCCGGGCGGACCGTTTGCCCCCGGCGCAGCGGTCGAGCGTAAAAACTATCGGATGCTTGCCGGCGTGGTCGTCACCAAGAAGCTCGGCAATTACTTCTTCAAGTTCTACGGGCCCGATAAGACCATCGAAGCGCACGAAGATGCATTCTTGACGATGCTGGAATCGCTGGAGAAGAAATAGGCTCGCGGAACTCGGGACGTGGAGCTTTCGAGACGGATGCGTGATGCAGGCTATGGCTTTGATTGCCGCGCTTTGAGTTGCGAGTTATGAAGATCCAGCAGTTCCTCGAACATCATGGGATCGCCGTCAATCCGTTCGCGGAGGAAGATGCGCAGACCGATCCCGTCTTCAAGGACCACTGCATCGCCAGCGCCTATCATCCCACTTGGGATAAGGTCTACGGCAACCCCGCCGAGCCAGCCACGAGCATCGTGTTCGGCGAAAAGGGGGCCGGCAAGACCGCCATGCGGCTGCAGATTGTCCGGCATCTGGCCGATTACAATCGCGAGCATCCCGACGCGCGGCTGTACACCATCGAGTACGACGATTTTAATCCGTTTCTTGATCGGTTTCGCGACCATGTCGGAGCGCGCAAACCCGCCAACCGCGTCCTGGTCGAGTGGAAACTGTGGGATCACATGGATGCGATCCTGTCCTTGGGCGTAACACAACTGGCGGATGCAGTCGTGGAAGCCAAACCACGGGCGGGCCAGATGGATGTGCGCCCGATCGACATCAAGCGGCTCGACCGCCATCAGGCTCGCGACCTGTTGCTGTTGGCCGCCTGCTACGATCAATCGACGGCCGAAACGATCAAGGGGCGTTGGCACCGGCTGCGGCGCGGGCTCAGGTTTCGAACCTTTCTGGCTCAATGGCCGTGGGCATTGGGACTTGTGGTGATGCTGATGGCGGTTGCCGTGGCAGCCTACAACGACCGGTGGACATGGTTTGCGCAGGGGTGGATCTACCTGATCGTGGCCGTGGCCTGGTTGCCCTGGCTGGCCAGAGCCTGGAAGCGGTTTTGGTTGGCCAACGCCGTGCGGCGCAACGTGCGCGTCGGCAAACGCGAGACGAACCAACTTCGCCAGGTGCTGATGAATTTCACGGCCGCCGAACTCTCGGGCCAGCCCCTACCGGCCAAGCAGCGGACCGACGACCGTTACGAATTGCTTGCCAAGTTTCAGGGCATCCTGGATACGCTGGGCTACCGCGGGCTGATTGTGCTGGTGGACCGCGTCGATGAGCCACATCTGATCAACGGCGCCACCGATCAAATGCGGGCTCTGTTGTGGCCGATGCTCGACAATAAGTTCCTCAAGCATCCGGGCCTCGGATTCAAGCTGCTGTTGCCGATCGAACTGGCCCACCATATTGAACGGGAAGACCGCGACTTTTATCAACGGGCACGACTCGACAAGCAGAACATGATTCCCTCGCTCGAATGGACGGGTGAGGCGCTTTACGACATGGCGTCGACACGTCTGAAAGCTTGCGCCATGCCCGGGCGGTCGCCGAGCCTGAAAGATCTCTTCGAGCCTGCGGTAAGCGACCGGCGGCTGATGGATGCCTTCCGCACGTTGCGCGTGCCCCGCCACATGTTCAAATTCATGTATCGCCTGTTTGTCGCCCACTGCAACGCCCATACCGACGAGCAACCGGTCTGGAAGATCAGCGGCGAACGGTTTGAATCGACGTTGGCACTCTACCAACGCGATCAAGAGGCAGTAGACCGCGGAATGCGGGCAAGCTAGCTGGGCCCGGATCTGGCGTGATAGCTTCCTGCCCAGTTTGCCGTTCCGCGCTCGGCCAACTTTCGCTGCCCGCTTTTTCATCACAATCCGAAAAATCCGCAAGTTCGGTCCAGCTTCACACGATAAATGTTCACACGGTCGAAAGCTGACTTTCGCGCTCGAAGGACCATTTCCATGCTTGCCAAGATTTTTTCCCTGCCGGTGCTCGTTGTGTTGGGTGCGGCGCTAGCCAGTACGGGCTGCACCGCGCAGGGTCCTCACCTGGGATTCCTGGCATTTCCGATTCCCGTGAGCCCCTATTACCAGGACCGTGCAGAAGACGAGTTCTGGGTGAAGGAGCGTTACGATCGCGTGCCGGTGTTGGGACCGATCACGTCGGGTGGTCCGGTGGTGGCGCTGGATCCGCCGAGCGATGACGAAATCATGAGGGCCCTGGAACGGGCCCAGCCGCTGGAAGGCGGCATTCCGTATCTTCAGGAGGTCCAGCGCAACAACGTGCGCATTGTGAAGGAAAAGTGCGCCGACTACATCGATCCCCCTCGGGTCTACCCGCTGATCGGTCCGGCACAGCTTCACCATGCCCACTACAAGTGCACGATCTACTACACGCAAGTGACTCGAGTTGGCTGGCCGTTACCCCACACGTTGACGGACGAAGATGCGGTCGAGGTGGTGTACATCGACCACAACCACATGCACATGGTGGGCAACGTGGACGACTCCTGCGGCGGCAGTTGTGAGAATTGCGTGCCGTAGCGGTTGGGCGCCAGGACGATCCGTGATTAGCGCTTCGCAACTTGCAGGGGGGCGCTGCTAGCAGGTGGATCGCCCTTCCGTTGATTCATCCGCTTCGCTACTATCTGGCCCACGAAAATGGGGGAGCGTATCAACTGATCGTAAGGCAAAACGCCGATGGACCGGGCGATTCGCAGACTTGTGGCCGGCCTGATAGTGGCAATGCCGTTTGCCGCCGAGCTGCGCGCCGAGGAAGCGGCAGATCAGTATGCCGTCGCCGCGGGGCACTATTCCGCCGAGCGGTGGCAACTCGCGAGCGAAGAGTTCCAGGCTTTCTTGAAAAACCACGCCGGCCACGAGCAAGCGCCGCAGGCCCGGTTCTATCTTGCCGAATCGCTGGTTCGACTGGGCAAACTTAGCGAAGCCCGGCAACTTTTTGCGGAGTTGCTCGAAAGCGATCCTCAGAGTCCGCTTGCGCGACAGGCACTATTTCGAAAGGCCGAAGCATCTTTTCGCGTCGGCGACGACCAGGCGGCGAGCCGAGATCTGGCCGAATTTTCGCAGCAGTATCCGCACGATGAACTCAACGCCTACGCCCTGTCGTATCTTGGAGTTCTCCACAACAACGCGGGCCGTTACGGCGAGGCGATTTCAGCCTTCGATTCGTTCAATGCGCGATTCAACGACAGCAAACTCAAGGCACAGGTGGAGCTGGCACGGGGGTGGTCGCTCTACAAGCTCGAGAAGTTTGCGGAAGCGGAAGGCGTCTACAAGCAACTCGTCGATGACCGTGAAATATCGATGGAAGCGCGTTACCGGCTCGGCATGATTTACGCAGCCCAACAGCGTTGGCAGCAGGCGATTGCGACGCTTGGCCTGGCCGCCGAGGGGGACGCACATCATGGCTTGCAGCCGGCGATCGCATTTCAGACGGGCGAATCGTTTCGAGGCTGCGGTGAGTTGGGCAGGGCGGTGGAGCAATTTGACAAGGTTCTCTCACAATGGCCTGATGATGGACACGCCGACGATGCACTCTTCGGCAAATTACAGATTGCGATCAAGCAGGAAGATCATGCAACCGCGGTTCGTGTCGCCGAAGACTTTCTCCATCGGTTTGCCGACAGCTCGCTCAAGGTTTCGGCCGAGTGCCGATCAGCAATTGCGGTCTGCCAAGCGCGACTGGGCAACATCTCCGCGGCTAAAGAAGCTCTCGCGAAGTTGAAGACGGCCGAACCCGCGAGCCAGCTGATCGCTCCAACCACCTACAAGGTGGCCGAGGCCGCGTTTCAAACCGGCGATCAGGCGACCGCAAAAATGTTGTTTGGTGAGCTGTCGAGCGAGGGGAATACGGCTGAGTGGTCAAGCCGCGGGTTGGCAGGCCTGGCATGGAGTCAGCTCAAGGCCGAGGATCTTGCCGCATCGGCCAGCACCTTTGAGAAACTTCTGAATCAGCACCCGGACGATCCTTTGGCTGCCACGGCGGCCTTGCTTCGAGGGCAGGCCCTGGAGAAGCTCGGGCAATTCGAGCCGGCGCTGGCCATGTATCGCCGCGTGATGGAAGACTATCCGCAAAGTCGCGAGCTGCGGCCGGCCATGGTGCGCTCAGCCCTGCTACACGACAAACTTCGCCAGGCCGAAGATGCGCGGACACTCTATCGCCAACTCAGCGAGCTTCAACCGCCGGTGGCAGAACTTTCCATGGTGCTCTACCAGTGGGGCTGCCTTGAAGCGGATGGCGGCCAGCTCGAAAGTGCATGCCAACTGTGGAAACGAGCCGGCGACGACCAACAGGCAACGAACAGGGTCTGGGCTGATGCCAGGTATCGTCTTGCCGCCGATGCCTTGGAGCGGGGAAAGCTCGACGAGTGCCAGAAGCTGTTGGAGGCATTGGAATCCCAGAAAACGCGCATTTCCCACGACTTGCAACCGTTCGTACTCTGCTTGCAAGGCCGGCTGGCCGGTACGCAAGAACAGTGGAATCGTGTGGATGAGCCGCTCGAAAAACTGCTCGCGGAATTTCCGGATCACCCGTTAACGTCCTCTGCAATGGGTTGGATCGCGGAGGCCACCTACCGCCGCGGCGAATATCAAAAAGCCGAAGAACAATTCGCGAAACTTCAACTGCGGGCAAGCGGGTCGGACGACACGTGGACTCCGCGGGCAAGTCTGCGCCGAGCGCAATCGTTGGCGCAACTGGGTCAATGGAGCAAGTCGCTGGAAATCGCTCGCTCGATGGAAAAGGACTATCCGAACTTCGCATCTCAATACGAAGTTGACTACCTGATTGGCCGTTGCCTTGCCAACGCGGCCGATTTTGCCGGTGCACGGGAAGCTTATGCACGGGTAGTCCATTCTGAACGAGGCGGCAAGACCGAGACCGCGGCGATGGCCCAATGGATGATCGGCGAATCGCATTTTCACCAGGAAGACTACGCAGCCGCGCTGAGAGCCTATTTGCGCGTCGAAATTCTCTACGCGTTTCCCAAGTGGCAAGCCGCGGCTCTGGTGCAAGCCGGCAAGTGCTATGAGCAGCTCGGCGAATGGCAGCAAGCCAGCGGGGCCTATTCCAAGCTGCTCACGACCTATCCCAACAGCGAAGTCGCGGAGGAAGCGGCAAAACGCCTCGGCATGGCCCAACAAAACCTGGAAAAACGACGGTCCTGAAAATCAACCTTCCGCTCACGGGATTACACGCATGCTAAGGTCTCGCCCAATATTCTCGCTGTCCTTGCGGCTGATTGCCGTAACTGCCGTGGCCTTTGCACTGGCCAGCCCGCTCGTTGCCCAGCCACGAAGCGGTCGCGCCAATGACGAACAGGACGTGGCCGCCGAGGAGGCTGGACCGGCGGAGCAGGTCGCTGAGCAAAGCCTGTTCGGCATTCTGAGCCGTGGCGGCGTGGTGATGATTCCGATTCTGGCCTGCTCGTTTCTGACGCTGGTGTTTGTCTTCGAGCGATTCATTAGCTTGCGGCGAGGCCGGGTGATTCCCCCCCCGTTCGTGAAAAGGTTTCTGCATCAACTGCGGGAAGGCAAGCTTGACAAAGAGTCGGCCCTCGAACTGTGCAACGAAAGCGGGTCCCCGGCGGCCGAGGTGTTCGCCGGCGCCGTGCGCCGATGGGGCAGGCCGACCGTGGAAGTCGAGCAAGCGATCCTCGACGCACAGGAGCGGGCAGCCTCCGGCCTGCGTCGCTACGTCCGGCTGTTCAGCGCCATTGCCAACATCAGCCCGCTGTTGGGCCTGCTCGGCACCGTGATGGGCATGATCCGCATGTTTCACGAGGTTGCCGACGCGGAAGCGATGGGCCGCATCGAAAAGCTTTCGCAGGGAATCAGCGAGGCCTTGGTCGCCACCGCGGGGGGCCTCTGCGTGGCGATTCCCGCGCTATGCTTGTATGTCTTTTTTAGCAGTCGCGTCGAGAGGCTGTGCCAGGATCTGGATACCGTCGGGCAGGAATTGGTGGGGCTTATTTCGGCTGAGGCTTTAGCGGAAGCCAAATCGTCGCGCATCGCCAGGCGAAACCCGGCGGCCTGACCGCTCAGCCGACAGCGGCCGGCGTCTCAAATCGGAAATCTCACATTCGAAAACGTCCCATGCCCCTCAAGCCGCAATTCGCCGACGATAGTCCCACGCTGAATCTCACGCCGATGATCGACGTGCTGATGCTGCTGATCATTTTTTTTATGGTCGGCACCAGGTTCATCGAGTCGGAAAAGGCCATGCAGCTGCAAATTCCAAGAGTCAGCGATACCGCGAAGGCGCTCACGAACGCGCCTGCAAAAAAGGTCGTCAATGTCTTCCGAGACGGCAGCGTCACCTTAGACGGAAAACCCGTAAGCCTCGGTCAACTCACGAACCGGCTCGCCAGCACCCGAAGCCAATACAAGAGCCTTGGTGTCGTGGTGCGCGGCGACGCCGACGCCAACTTTCAACGCGTTGCCAGCGTGCTCAACGCTTGCAAGCAGGCGGGCGTTTCCGACCTGGGCATTTCCGTGCATCTGGCACGTTCGGACTCCAAAAATGCAACTCGATAACCATCTGCTCGTCGCGGCCATGCTGACCGCCCAGATGGTACGCCTGCTGGTCTGGAGCGGCCTGGTTGCGGCCACGGTCACGTTGCTGGTGCTGATGCGGACCCGCTGGGGCCAATCGCAGCCGCTGCGCAAGTGCATTGTGCTTTCGACCTTGGTTCACCTGTTGTTCGGCATTTACACGACCACAGTCAACATCGTCGTGGCAATTGGCAACGGGAATGGCGAGACGCCGATGTGGGTGGCGATTGACGATGGCTCGCAGCGCGACGGGGATCCCAACGGCGACCACGACGACGGAGGCCTTTCCGACGATAAGAACGCACCCTGGAATGGATTCGGCGACGACGCTACCTCCACCATCAACGAACGACTTGCAGCGCCCCGATTGCGGGATGACCTGCTCAACGACGTTCCCAACAAGCTGCCCGACGGTGCCGCATCGCCCCTCGAAAAGATCGCTACGAGGGGGTCCAAACCCGACGATCACCCGGCGCCGAATTCCGCAATCAAAACGGCGCCCGACAAGTTGGCAAACGCCGCGCCGATCGATGCTCCGCGGGCCAGCCGAACCAACGACCCCGCCCCCTCATCGGTCATCGATAAAGTACCATTGCCCAATCGCTACAGTTCCGACCGCATGGTGGACCCAACCGAATTCGGTCCAACCGATTTTCCGCGCGATCCGCTCGACAAGACCGCTGCGATGAAGCCCCCCAGGTTTGATTCTGACGAACTTGGTCCGCAAGGCCCCGCCGGTGCCGACCAAATCGTCGTGCGGCCGGCCAGCGCGGGTGTCGGAGCGGCCGGCGACGGCGACGACGGCCCGCTGGTTCCAATCGCCAGGAACAACGCAAGGTTATCGGGTGGCTCAGGCAAAGCAGAACTGCCGGACGTTATGGCGGGTCGCATGGGCAACGATCGTTTGCGCCGTGTGATCGCCAATGGCGGCTCGCTCAACACCGAAGCCGCCGTGGTCGCCGCGCTTATGTGGTTGAAGGAACATCAGAGCCAGGACGGTCGTTGGGATGCCGACCGCTACGAGGCCGGCCGCGAAGTCATGGTCAACGGCCACGATCGCCGCGGCGCCGGTTCACGCGCTGACACAGGCGTCACGGGCCTGGCATTGCTGGCCTTTCTGGCGCACGGCAACACGCATTCGAAGGGAGAGCATCCGACCACCGTCCAGCGCGGTCTGGAGTGGTTGCTCAGCATTCAAGCCGCCGACGGCAACTTGGGGGGCGAAGCAACCGTCTTTGAACGCATGTATTGCCATGCCATGGCCACCTGCGCCATAAGCGAAGCCTATGCCATGAGTGGCGACGATCGGCTCGCCGCTCCCGTGCGGCAAGCCATCGGCTTCTGCCTTAAGTCGCAAGACAAAAACGGGGGTGGCTGGCGCTATCAACCGGGCGATCCCGGCGATACCAGCCAGCTTGGCTGGCAAGTGATGGCGCTCAAAAGCGCCGAACTGGCAGGCATCGAAATTCCCGCCGAATCTCGTGCCAGCATGGTGCGGTTTCTGAAGAGCGTCAGCAGCGGGAAAGCGGGTGGCCTGGCCAGCTACAAACCAGGACACCGCGCAACACACACGATGACCGCGGAAGCTCTCGTCTGCCGCCAGTTTCTGGGGATGGCTCGCGAAAATCCGGCCGCGGACGAAGCGGGTGATTTCGTGCTGTCCGATCTTCCCGGCCAAAACCCCGACAACGTGTACTACTGGTACTACGGCACCCTGGGCATGTTCCAACTGCAGGGAGATCACTGGCGCCAGTGGAACAAGGCTCTGCAGGATTCCCTGCTCAAGACGCAGCGAACCGATACGGGGGATCGGGGCAGTTGGGATCCCGATGATGTCTGGGGAGCCTACGGCGGCCGCGTCTACAGCACGGCGCTGTCCGCTTTGTGTCTGGAAGTTTATTACCGCTTCCTGCCGCTCTACGTGGAAGCCGCCAGCCGCGAAAAACGCACGAATTAGTCGCGACTACCGCCCCATCGATCCGGGGCGCAATGGCCGACACGTGCATGGTGGATATGTTCTGGCGCACGGCGCGGCCTTTGCCGGCTAAAGCCGGTACTCCAGCCTGCCAGTAGCCAGCCGCTTTTCCATGGCGCATAATGGCGGCCTTGCTCGTTCCGCCTTCCTGTCCTCCCGCCGCAGACCAGGAGCCTACGATGACTCGTCAAGGTTTGATTGTTTGTGCTGCGCTCGCTGTTTTTTCGCCGTTTGCATTGGTTTGCTCCGCCGCCGCTGCCGAAAAGCCATCGGGCGATGGCGCACGAATGCTGATGGTCACTCAGTCCGCCGGTTACCGCCACGGCTCGGTTACGCGGCAGGACGCTAAGCTTTCTCCGGCCGAGCGCGCGATGACCGAGCTAGGCATTTCGAGCGGGCTTTATCGCGCCGATTGCACGCAGGACTGCGCCGGCATCACTCAAGAAATGCTTGACGGCTACGAAATCGTGTTCTTTTACACGACGGGCAATTTGCCGTTCAAGGAAGAGGTTCGGGACTATCTGCTTTGCGACTGGGTGAAGAAGAAGGGGCACGGGTTTATTGGCGCCCACTCGGCGGCCGACACGTATAACAACTATGAGCCCTACTGGGAGATGATCGGCGGCACATTCGACGGGCACCCTTGGAATTTCGGCGAGACCGTCACGATCAAGGTGCATGATCATCAGCATCCCGCCAGCAAGCCGCTGGGCGAGGAACTGACGATTCAGGACGAAATCTACAAGTTCAAGAACTGGCAACCCGAGAAGGTCCGCGTGCTTGCAAGTCTTGACTTCGAGAAGACCCAGCACCGCGAGCCGTACCATGTGCCGATACTATGGGTCAAGAACTATGGCGACGGCAAGGTGATGCACATGAGCCTTGGTCACAATGAGCACGTCTGGGCGAATCCCAAGTTCCTTGATTCGATTCAGGGCGGAGTGGAATGGATTCTTGGAAAACAAGAGGGGGATGCAACGCCCAATCCGGAATTATCAAAGGCCGAAGACGAAATGGCAAAGAAAATCCACGCGGGCACGAAATAGTCATCAACACAGGCGGTCACATCCGCTCGGCCATTTGACGCTTCGCCCCATAGCCTGCACAATGGGGTAGCGCTGACGCAATACACGATGGCTGAATTGATGGATACCAAGCTGGACGATACGAGCACCCGGCGGGCTACCGAGCCTCAACCGCAACCGCCGCGATTTGTCGGTAAGGTTGCGATTGTCACGGGCGCGAGCGACCAGGGCATTGGCGGCGCCGTGGCGCGGCGGCTGGCCCAAGAGGGAGCAGCGATATCGATGGTCTCGCGCCACGAGCCGGCCCGCTTGCTCAAGCGGCTGAAAAAATCTCTTCAGGCCAATTGTGTCTTCACGAAGGGGGACATTTGCAATTCTGGCGATGTCGAACGTGCGATCGACGCGACGATGGAAGAGTTCGGCCAGATTGACATCCTTGTCAACAACGCCGGCGTCGATGATTTTGGCGACTTCGATGCGTTTTCGGACGATGATTGCCTCCGTGTGCTCGACACCAACCTGTCGGGGGCAATGCGCGTCACACGCGCCGTTTTGCCGTTTCTGCCCCAACCCGGCGGCGTCATCGTCAATGTCGCCTCCGCCCTCGGCTTGGGTGGCTGTAAAGGTTTCGCCGCGTACAGTGCCAGTAAGGCCGGCCTGATCGGTTTCACGCAGGCGATGGCGGCCGAGCTGGCGCCCAAATGGCAGCGCGTGGTGGCCGTGGCGCCGGCGCTTGTGTTCACGCCCATGACCAAGCGCAACGTCGGCCAATTGACGGAAGAACTATCGGAGCGCATCGAGCGCTGCCATCCGCTCGGAGTGGGACTTCCCGAAGACGTCGCGTCGGCAATCGCGTTTCTGGCCTCCGACGACGCCCGCTGGATCACCGGCATTACGCTGCCGCTTGGCTGGATGCCACACTTCGCGCTGCCGACGGACCTTTTTGTTCGAGGCGAGTGAGCAGCGTTGGGAACGTGATCGAAGGCGTCACGCCGACTGGCGCTACCGGCAAAACTGGGTGACGAGTCTCACGAAGTCGTTGGTCCGCTCAAACGGCAGCATGTGACCGCAGGGGTCGAGTACTTGCAATCGCGCGTTGGGAATGTGGCTGGAGTAATACTCACCGTGGGCGAGCGGAATCAGCTTGTCTTGCCGGCCGCAGAGCACCAGCGTCGGGCATTGGATGCGATGCAGATGGTCGGGTAACTTGGGATCGTGCATGTACGGATTCCAGCCGAGCCGGGCCGTCGCTTCCCGGGCTCGCAGCCAAAGCAGAATCCGCGGGTCGTCGAGCGACGACGGCATGGCCAATTCAATCGCTGGATCGTGGGGATCGAGGAACAAAAGCGCGCGCAGGTCATCGAGGTCGTCGATGAACAGTTCCCCCATGGGTGCGTCGGCCAGGCGCAGTCCCGCCGCGTTCACCAGAACCAATTGACGGATCAACCCGGGGCGCAGAATGGCCATCTGCGCTGCGAGCCACGCTCCTAAGGAAAACCCGACCAGCGCGACGTGGTTGAGTTTTAACTTCGCCAGCAAGTCGATCGTGTGCCACGCCAGATCGACCATGCTGTCAATCTCATCTAAACCCGACGAAAGTGCGAAGCCCGGCGCCGCCGGCGCAACCACCTGAAAGTGGTCGGCAAGCGCGGCATGAAAGGGCATCCAGTCCGTCTCGCCAGCCGCGCTGTGCAGATAGACCAGTGGCGGACCAGCGCCTCCCATCGTGACCTGAATTTTCTTGCCGTCGAGTTCAACAAACTCGGTCGTGGCGGAGGTCGCGGTGGTGGGCATGTCGATTAAATCCGAATGGCGAAGTACGAAAGTCGAAACAAACCTCAAGGAAGAAATTCAAAACGGGTTCAATCGCAATTGAACCATGGGAAGTCGGTGCTCGTTTCGATTTTCGAATGTCTGCCGCTGGCTTTCAAGAGTCGCAGGCTGGAAGCCCATCCTATGCGGTTTGCAATTCGGTGGGCTCAGTCGACAATTCACGCCGCAGCGCGGGCAATACCTGCTCGGCGAAGAGCGTCATGTTCTTGCGCGCGAGGTGTGTTGGCAGTGTGCCCAGCTGAAACAAGCCCAGCAGATTACCCACGCCGAGTTCGGTGATGTACTGCTGCAATCGGTCGCGCACCGTGGCTGGACTGCCCACAATCACGTAACCTCCGTCTTCCAATTGCCGCCGCGACTCCACGGACCCCATGAACTTCGCCAGCGATTGTTTGATACGGGCCATCGACCTGGCGCTGGTGTATCCCGGCGGAAACACGACCAGGCCCTTAAGCAACTTTTTGATGAAATACCACAGGTGCTGCTCGTACTCGGCCCAGGCCTGCTCGTCGGTCTGAGCCACATAAATCGGCAGCAGCCAGCCCATCTGTTCGGGATCGGCCGTGTAGCCGTTCGCTTCGCAGGCGTTGCGGAAGGCGTCAAAATTCTTGCGGAACACATCCAGATGGAAGTACGGAATGCCCATATAGGCGAATCGCTTGCGGGCCACCAGTTCGATGGTTTCCTGACTGCCGGCCCCAGGAATCCACACCGGCGGATGCGGTTGCTGAATGGGCCGCGGCCACGGATTCACATTCTTGAGTTTCCAGAATTTTCCGTAATGCTCAAACGGGCCAGGTTCAGACCAGCAGCGCAATACCAATTCCATCGCCTCGTCGAACATCGCCCGGGCATTTGTCGGGTTGACGCTAAAGCTGTAGTATTCCGGCCCACCTCCCACCACCAGCCCCGCAATCAAACGACCGCCGCTGATGACGTCGATCATGGCGAATTCTTCCGCGACGCGCGTGGGAGGGCTGTAAAGCGGTAACGCATTGCCGACCACCGCAATTTTTACCCGCTTGGTTTGCCGAGCCAGGATCGCACCCATTAAATTGGGGCTGGGCATCGTCCCATAAGCGCTTTGATGGTGCTCGTTGACACAGACGCCGTCGAAACCCAACTCGTCTGCTAAAATCAGCTCGTCGAGATAATTGTTGTACAGCGTGTGCCCGTGGTCGGGGTCGTAAAGCTCGTTTGGCAGCCATGTCCATGCTGAGTCGTAACGGGCTTCGAAATCCTCCGGCAAGCGATCCCACGGCATCAGATGAAAGGTAAAGAATTTCATGTACGCGCTCGCGGCTGGTTGCGGTGGAACCGTTCACGGGCCGGGGACTGGCTCATTTTCCCGGCGAATTCACGAGTGGTGCGTCGTTCTGTCAGGAGGTTGTCCTACGTGTTTCCCGGGAAAATGTGCCTGTTCCTTTCTTGGCCCGTGAAAAGTCACGGTTGCGGTAGTCAGGCACAGCATACTCTGCCATGGTAACGGATTGAGAGTGGCCGGCAACCCCTGGCTGGCCAGCTTAAAACCGCATTGCCGTAAAGCCACCATCCACATAGTACACGGCGCCGGTAATAAAGCTTCCCGCCTTTTGTGAGAGCAGCAACAGTGCCGCGCCAACCAGCTCCCGGGGTTAGCCGAAGCGGGCCATCGGCGTTTGTGCCCGAATGCGAGCGGTTCGATCGGCATCCAGAATCTTGCGGTTCTGTTCGGCAGGGAAAAAGCCGGGGCACAGGCAGTTGACGCGCACGTTGTGCGGGGCGAACTCGCGAGCCACGTTCTTCGTGAGGTTTGCCACCGCAGCCTTGGACGCCGAGTAAGCGAATACTCGGGAGAGGGGTTTATCGGCGGTGGCGCTGCCAATGTTCAGGATCGCTCCGCCCCCTTGTGCAATCATCTGTCGGCCAAAAACCTGGCAGGCAATGTGCGTGGCTTTCAGATTCGTTTCAAACACGCGGTCCCAGTCCTCGTCCGATGCGTCGAGATAGGCGCTTGCAGCATTGGTGCCGGCGCAGTTCACAAGCATGTTCACGCGGCCGCACTTTTGCACAACATCGGCCAGCAAGGAGTCCATCGATTGACGACTCGTGACATCCACGGGAATGAAGGCAGCCTCGCCGCCCTGCTGCGAGATTCGCTGAACCCGGGCCGCTCCCCGCTCCGCACCGCGGCCGGAGGCAACCACAAACGCGCCAGCCCGCGATATGCCCTCGGCAATCGCGCCGCCCAGCACGCCGGTCGCGCCAATCACGACGGCCACCTGGCCCGTCATACCAAAAAGTTCGTCGAGATAGTCGTTGGGCATTTCAAAACGTCAGCCTGGAAAGGCTGACCTACAAGGGTCTGCGGCGCAGTTCCAGCCACTCGCTGTGGAATACGCCTGGCTTGTCGACGCGGTGATAGGTATGAGCGCCGAAGTAATCGCGCTGGGCCTGCAGCAGGTTGGCCGGCAGACGCTCTTCACGATAACCATCATAGTAAGACAACGCAGTGGTAAACGCGGGGGCCCAAATGCCCAGCTGCACGGCAGTCGAGACGACGTGCCGCCACGAAGGTTGCGCAGCGGTAACCGCCTCCCGGAAATAGGGACTCAGCAGCAGATTCTCCAGGTTACGATCCGCGTCGAAGGCTTGCTTAATCCGGTCGAGAAATCTCGCGCGAATGATGCAGCCGCCGCGCCAAAGCATTGCGATATTGCCGTAGTTGAGCGGCCAGGCATGCTCCTTCGCCGCCGCCTGCAACTGCACGAAGCCTTGGGCGTAACTGCAAATCTTGCTGGCATACAGGGCATGCCGAACGTCTTCCATAAACTTCCTGCGGTCGCCGGTGTATTTGGCATCCGGCCCGGGAAGCACTTTGCTGGCCCGAACCCGCGCGTCTTTCATCGCCGAAAGGCTGCGCGCGTAAACCGCCTCGGTCACCAGCGTGCTGGGCACTCCCAGATCCAGCGCCAACTGGCTCATCCACTTGCCGGTGCCCTTGGCGCCTGCCGTGTCAAGAATGCGATCGACGAGGTAGTCGCCGGTGTCGGGATCTTTTGCGCTAAAGATGTCGCGGGTAATTTCGATCAGGTAGCTGTCCAGCTCGCCACGATTCCATTCGGCAAACACTTCGTACAATTCGTCGTTGGAAAGCCCAATCGCCCGCTTGAGCAAGAAATAGGCTTCGCAGATCAGTTGCATATCACCGTACTCGATGCCGTTG
>SXHT01000284.1 GCA_005773095.1 Planctomycetaceae bacterium | reverse complement strand
CGCAAGAATTTGGGCAGGTAATGGTAACCGCGCCGGACGCTGTGAAATGTGACCGCCGCGTTTTGAGCCGACTCCACGGCGATATCGCAGCCGGAGTTGCCCCCCCCGACAACGAGCACCCGTTTGCCACGTAACACGTCGGGCGTTTTGTAGTGCGCGGAGTGGAGCGTAAGTCCGGCAAACTTGCCGGAATACTCGGGCCAATTCGGATCCCAATTGTGGCCGTTGGCGATCACAACGCCCGTGTAGCGACGGACTTCGCCACCATCGAGCGTAACCTGCCATGCAGCCTTAGGGGGTTCCACGTATCTGCGGCTTTCAGCGCCGCGATCGCGAGAGTCGGAAAGGCTCGCCCAGGTGGGCGCGACCTTCTCCACGCGCTCGACCGATCGCCCAAACTCAATTCGCTCATAAAGCCCGAAGTGCCGCGCATACGACCGCAGATACGAGCACGCCTGCTCTTGGCTGGGGTACTCCGGATAATCGTCTGGCATGGGGAAGTCGTTGTACTCGGTAAGCTGCTTGGACGAAATCAAGTGTGTCGAGCGATACACGCTGCTGGCTGGCTTGCCGTAGTACCAATTGCCTCCCACGTCGTCCTGGCGCTCGATGCAATCAAACGAGATGCCGGCCTGTGCAAAGTTCTTAGCCACGGCCAGACCCGAGGAACCGGCGCCGATGATGCAGTAGCGGGAGGTCATACGCTCCCAGTGCTGGCAAACAATTCGTTGAGGTGGATCGTGATTCCGAAAAGGATCTGGCTGAGTGCGTCCTGGCCGAACCGCGGCAGTGGCACTGACCCGAAGCGCGCTGGCAAGTCGCTCGTGGACACGATTGGCAAGGTTCCCGTCAACCGCGTCATGAAGATTGCCGTGAGAGACAAGACCACAAGCCGCGATTCTAGCGACTTGACGCATCCGCTGCATCCGCCCTGCGGAAGGCCACGGCCAATCCGTTATCCGCTGTAGGGCCGGCTGTGCCGGCCGGATTCGCGCAACTTTCCCATCCACGGCCGGCAAAGCCGGCCCTACCAGGTTGAAGAATCGGAAAAACTGAAAATGTGTTCCCCTCGCTTTGCCCGTGAACGGTTACGAAATTGGCAAGGAATTCCAGTAATTTCAAGAAAATGGTCGGACTTAAAAGTAATTCTGAAAAATCGGCATCCAAACGCTTGATTCTTTTGCTGGGGCCGGCAAGAATAATGGCACAGGATGGACGAACAGCCGACCCGACCCGATCTGAGGGTGGCTTCGGTGCCTTGGTTGGCAGCGATTGCGAGAAGTCGGCGTTACATATTTCCCGTCGAAACCGACGGGGGCAGGAGAAGGTCCCATGATGATATCGAAACCCCCCTCGGTCGAGGATTACCGCATCGTGCTGAGTTTTCAGACGGTGAGCAAGCAATTGAAGGAAGGCAAGTATGCCGACCGAATGGAGAAGCCATTAGCCTATTGGGCCCTCCCCAATGAGCGCCGCTTACCGTTGGCCCTGTTGGGCCGGTCGATCCAGGAATTGATCGACACACCGTTCGACGAGATCGCCGCCACGGCGGGGATCGGTCATAAGAAGATCGGCACGCTGGTCAAGCTGCTCCACCGGGCCACGAAAGACAATCCGCCGGGGGTCACGTTGCCCACGAGCGAGATGGCCGACAAGAAGGCCGCGCCCATTTGGCGGAAAGGTTCGAAGTTCGACCCGACGGTGGTCTCGGAAGCACTCTGGGTCGAATGGCGCGAAACCGCGAGGAAGCACAATATCGGCCGCACGAAACTCGGTCGCATAGCGCCCACGCTGCATGGAGTGCCCACCGTGATGTGGCACATTCCGATGGATGAGTACCTGGATCAGACGGCGGCCGAGATCCGGGCCAGGAAAACGCACGGCCAAAAGCGGGTGCTGATAATTCTGGAAGTGTTCTGCGTGGCTTATGAGGTGCTGGCCACGGCCGGCACCGACGAGAACGTCCACGTCCGCCTCGCTCCCAGGTTCATCGAACCGCTCGAACAGTGGATTCACAAGGTGTTAGCCGCGCCGGGCGTTCCCTCGGATGAGGAGATCAAAGAAATGTTCACCATGCCACTGCTCAACCAGTTGGCCATCGACGCCATCCCGGCGATCCATCGTCTGGCGGAAGAGCGACTGGGAATCCACGGCGCTCCGCAGACCGTGCGGCAGCAGTCCAATCGGATGGGTCTCACCCGGGCGCGCGTCTACCAGTTGCTGGAAGTCTGCGGACAAATTATGGATGTGCGCTGGCCGGAAGGCCGGTGGCTGACGAGGCAACTTGCCGCCAAGTTCAAAGCGGAAGCGATCGGCAAAAACGAACTGCGGCGATTCAACGCGACGGTGGAATTGTTCTACCCAAGCAAGAACGCGGTCAACGAAGGGGACGACGCGTAACGGACCGTTGCACAAGTCGGCCCTGGGCGCCATGCTCTGGCGGAACCGCGCTGGCGCGCCGTTCACGCAATCCATGGCTCCCGATCCCATTGCTTTCACGTGAGGCCGGTGCGCCCTTGCCAGGCGCGGCCGCATGGATCGAAAGTCGGTACTATGCCGCGCGGACCGGCTGGCTTGTTTTGCGCGTCGCCGAACCATCGTGGGGACGATCCATGCGTACCAGACGTGTTGCGACCGTCGCTGGCAGCGGCGCCATGTTGCGCAGATCCATCAATCGTTGATAATGCCGACGCGCCGTGCCAATCATCGCCGCGCCGATCATGCGGCCTGCCAGATTGGGCAGCAACGACGGAGTATGACTTGCGATGTCCCCCGCAACGGCCCACGGATGGGCCGCCAACGACTTAAGCCAGCCTAGCAGCGGCGCATTTCGCCAGAACAATCGCTCGGCGTGCATCGCGCTTCGAAACGCGCTGAGTTGTTCCAAGGGACCGTCGGGCGCGCGGACCCTCAAGCCTGGGTCGATAATCGACGTGAAGCCGGCGTGTCGCAACAGCAATCCCAGATCGATGTCGGCCAGGTCCGCGCCAACCTCTGTGCTCAAATATCCGACCGTTGAAAGCGTTACGCGATTATAAAAAACTGCCACGACGCTGGCGGCTAGAATCGGCGATACGCCCGCGTCGCGCACATCGGCCACAAGGCGCATGACCGACTTTCGCGTGCCGCCAATGCCATAGCTGACACTCGCGGCCAGCGCGTGGGTGGGCTCGCGATCGTCGAGCAGCATGGGGGCCACGACCGCCACGCGAGGGTCGGAAAAATGCTTCATCACGCCATCGGTCCAACCGTTTTCCACGCGGCAACCGGCAGCCAGCAGATGCACCACGTCGGCTGTGGATTCACGAAATCCCAGATTCGCGCAGTCGACCAGGCTCGAACGGGCCGGCGCTTTGATCAGCCGCACTTCGCCTTCCAGTTGATAGGGGTCGTCATAGGGACGAGCGTGAACGACAATCACCTCCGATCCCGCAGGCCGGTTTTCCAGCACGGAGAGTAGTGTGCCCTCCAGCGCTTCGACCGATCCCACACTCGGAATGACAATCGCGAGTCGTCCCACCGAACACCTTCCCCAGTAGCGGTGCTAGCAGCCTGCGCGCATGCGCAAGCGCGCTTGCAACGCCGTAACGGTATCGTCGGCAGAGTCTGCCGTCCGAGTTGATGGGAATCAGGAAATCAACGGTCGACGCTGCACGGTCAACCCGCGATCCGCCGCAGCGCCTGCCGCCAGCAAGCAAGGCAAATTCAGCCATCGTTTCACCTTCGTTCATGGATGCGAAATCAAGAAGAGAGGGGGGCACATTTTCCCGGGAAGCGCGCTGGGCAAGCATCCAGCAGGACGATGCACCTTGCGCGAATTCGCCGGGAAAATGAGCCGGTCCCCGGCCCGTGAACGATGACCTGCCGAGAAGCCGAATACTGGCGGTTCGGCGAGGCTTATGAACTGGTATGCTATCGCTCATGACAGACACCGGGGTGCGTTATCTGGCGTTCGACATCGAAAGCATTGCCGACGGTGCGCTGGTGGCTCGCCTGCGCTACCCTGGGGAAAAACTCTCCCCGCAAGCCGCGGTGCGAAAGTACCGCGACGAACTGCTGGCAAAGCACGACAGCGATTTTGTACCCTACACGTTTCATGTCCCCATCTCGGTGGCCGTTGGTAAGATCGCGGCGGACTACAAGCTGATTGACATCGTGCTGCTTGATGACCCACAATTTCGCCCGCACGTGATCACCGAGAATTTTTGGCGCGGCTGGGAAAAGTACCGTCGGCCCACGCTCGTGAGCTTCAATGGCCGCGGCTTTGACATTCCGCTCCTGGAACTCGCCGCCTATCGCTACGGCATCAGCGTGCCCGCCTGGTTCAATCTCTCGGCCAAGAGTTTCGAGCAATACCGCAACCGCTTCAACCTGGACGCCCACATCGATCTGCATGAACTCCTGACAAACTTTGGCACCACACGTTTTACCGGCGGACTGAACCTGGCGGCCAACCTCATCGGCAAGCCCGGCAAGATGGACGTGCAAGGCAACATGGTGCAGGACCTCCACGAGGCCGGCAAGCTTGCCGAGATCAACGACTATTGCCGTTGCGATTTGCTCGACACCTACTTCGTCTTTCTGCGCACGCGCGTGCTCCTCGGCGAACTGTCGCTCGACCAGGAACAAGGCCTTGTCGCCGAAACCAAAACATGGCTCAGCCGCAAAGTGGCCGAGGTGCCGGCATACAAGGAATATCTTGCACGCTGGGGCGACTGGCCGAATCCGTGGAAGTAACCGAAACGGGCAGCCGGCTCACGAAGCGATACAAGGGAATCTTCAACCGTCGACTCGCCAATGTCGTCGTCACGGCCAATCCGTGTTTTACATCCGGCCACCGGGCAGGGCCGGCCTTGCCGGCCGCGGATGGGAAAGTCACGCGAATCCGGCCGGCACAGCCGGCCCTGCAGCGGATAACGGATTGCCCCTGGAGTAGTCGTTGGGCTGCTTGCAACCGTGTCCATGCCAGGTGTACACTTGTATGGAACATGCCCCTCAGCGCCGTCCCATCATCGAACCAGTTCGCCGCCAACCTGCAGCGCATCCTGGCCCGACAGGGCCTGACTCTGGCCGAGGTCGTTGAGCGCACCAGCGTCGATCAGCGTACGGTCCGGGCGATTCTTGCCGGTAAGCATAAGCCGCAGGCACGTACGTTGCACAAACTTGCCGCGGGCCTGGAGGTCAGGTCCGACGAATTCTTCCAAGACCCATCTCTGCTGGCGTACCGAGCGTTCGATCGCGCAACGAATCCCATTGTCGATGAAGTCATGGAGCACGATCCGCAGCTTTTCATCGGCTGGTCGCAGGCCGATTTCGACGAACTCTACAGCCGCATGGGAACCGGGGGTGGATTGACGCGCGAAGGAGCGATCGTCGCCGTCGAGCAAATGAATCGCAACCACGAAATAATCCGTAAGGTGGCGCTGTTGCTCGAAACGAGTGAAGCGGACATGCTCGCGGGCATCATCGAGCTGCTTTATAATCGCATGGTGATTGCGTAGGCGGGACCAGCAAGGCGCAGGCCCGCCACATTCCCCATGGGCAGGCCTGCGCTGGGTAACCGTTCATGGGCCAAGGGAGGGGGCCAAGGGAGGGGGCCAGGCACATTTTCCAGGGAACCACGTTGGACAATCTCCTGACAGAACAATGCACCTCTCGCGAATTCGCCGGGAGAATGAGCCAGTCCCCGGCCCCTTGAACGGTTACCTGCGCCGATCCCAAGTCGGCCTCGTCTCTCGAGCGTGTCGTTGTGTCCGACGAGAAATCCTCACCTACTTCTCAAACTGCTCCACCCTGCGGCGGATGTGTTGAATCGTTCCGTCGTTCAGGCTGACTTCGATCGCGGCGGTGCCATAAAAACCCTTCCGCATCGCCTCGTCGAGCATCACCCTCCAGACGCGATCGGCCTGCTCGCGCTTGGTGTTGTTGGTCGCTGTCATGGCGATTGTGGTTGCCATGCCGGAAATATACAGACGTTCATATCTCGGATGCTAGCCCCGTTTTTTGACCACCCCCTTAGGGAAATTCGCCAACCGGAACGAGCGCTGGAGCCGTTCGGCGGGGTTGGCTTTGAGCTGGCGATCTTGCCCGTCGGCCGTCCCCTGCCGCGGGTCACGGGATGCGTTCTACGCCAGCCCAGGGATGGCCATCCCTGGGCTTCGACGGGGGGTGTGAACGTCGGGCGAGGCATCACCCCGTTTCACACCCGCCACGGCGACCGTCGAGCTTTTCCTTCGTTGCCCACAGGCCGGCGCTGGGCGTGGGGATGAAAAAAAATTTCTCGCCGTCGGCCGTTGTGTTCCAGCCTTCGCGGCACTTTTCCGGCTGATAGCGTGCGAGCGCGTGCTTGAGATCTGCGTAACCGAAGTTGACCTGCTCAATTTCCTGCTGCCGGAGTTGGCCAGGGGCATACGTGATCGTAAATCGCCCTTCGCTGCTGCCGTGAATCAGATGCGCGGTGGCGTGGGCCAGGTCCTGCATGTCGGGGTTCTGGCGATACTGATCCATCACCCGCGGCGTGCCGACATAGCCGTACCTGCGGATCAACGCGTCCACCTCGGGCTGTTCGCCGAATCGCTTGAGGCCCGGGGCAATGATCAAAAGTTCGCCGCCGTCGGCCATCGCCATTCGGGTGCGATAGACGGCCTTGTTGGCGACCCACGTGCTGAAGAATTCGTCCCCTTGCATTACGCAAACGACTTTGGTCAGAGGCTGGTCGAAGACCGTGATGTTTTCACGCCGCGACTGCTTCGCCGCGTCCAGGTACGTCTCCAGATCGTCGCCGACGTAGCAGCCCGTGTGCAGCAACTCACCGGCGGCGCAACGGGCCATGACCACTTGCACGTACAAGTCGGGCAGGTGTCCCAGGTATTCATCTTCCGCCCGGTTGAAGCAGGCCCGCAGCGGCGTGATGAGATTGCCAAGATTGTTTTCGATGCCACAGCAAGCCGCGGCCATGTGCGCGGCGCAGATCGAGTCTTTGCCTCCCAGTCCGATGAAGTAGTTTTTGTTGTGATTGGCGAAACCCAGCATTTCGTGTGGCACGACGTGGCCAACGTTGATGATCAGATCCCACGGCTCTTTCATGAGCATTCGGTTGAGCGTGATAGGAATCGCCCAATCGGCGGCGCCGTCGGTCAGGTCATCGACGTATCGCGCGGGGATTTCGCCGACCTGCACGCAGCCGCCGCGCCAATCGTGGGCATGGATCCGCTCGTTGGGAATCTCGCCGAACATTTGACGATTCTCGGCCGGCGTATGCGGCAGATGCTGCCCGAGCGTGGGAATCACGTGCACCTCGGCCTCATCCGCGAGCAGCTTGTACAGCATCTCGGCGAGCCGGCCGGCGCCCGAGTGCATGCGCGTGATGTCCGGCGGCAAGAGCAGCACACGCTTCGGGGACGCGCAAATGCGTTTGCGCGCCTCGGCCACGGTCAGCCGCATGAGATCATGCAGCCGATCCCAACTGATCGACGTCGAAGCTTCCGAGAACCAAGGCATCTGTTGTTTGATAAAGCCGGCGATGGCATTGCCGGAATGTGGGCTCAATCGCGTTGGTCAACCGATCTTCATACGGGTTGTTCTATCGCCCGGCCCCGGCGATGCCATCGCCGGCTTTAGAGAGTTCCACCAAAGTGCGCACGTACTGCCCCGTGCCGCCGGCATCGCTCCACGGCTTGGGTTTTTCGCGGAAGGCGGGGCCGGCGATGTCGATGTGCGTCCAGGGTTTGCCGGCCACGAATTTTTCCAGAAACTTGGCCGCCGTGATCGCGCCGCCCCAGCGACCTTCACCCACGTTTTTGATATCGGCCACTTCCCCCTTGATCAGCTCGTCGTAGATTTCCGGATACATGGGAAGCTGCCAGACCGGTTCGCCGCATTGACGAGCCGCCGCGGCGATCTCATCGCACCAGGCCTGATCGTTGGTCATCAGGCCGGCGACTTCGTTGCCCAGCGCGACCACGCATGCGCCGGTAAGCGTCGCCAGATCAATGATCTTCGACACGCCCAGATCGACCGCCACGCTCAGCACATCCGCCAGCACCAGACGGCCTTCAGCATCCGTGTTGTGGACTTCGATCGTCTTGCCGCTGCGAGCGCGCAGCACATCGCCCAGCTTCATCGCCGCCGGACCCGTCATGTTCTCAACCAGACCCGCCAAGCCTACAACATTCACGGGCAGCTTGAGCAGTGCAATGGCTCGCATCGCGCCGAGCATCGTGGCGGCCCCCGCCATGTCACACTTCATCGTCAGCATGCCATCGGGCGGCTTCAGCGAAAGACCACCCGAGTCGAACGTCACCCCCTTGCCGACGATGGCCAGCGTGGGCGCGTCTTTCGGTCCGGCCATGTGCCTCAGCATCACCAGTCGCGCGGGACGGTTCGAGCCTTTGGCCACGGCAAGAAGTGCACCGCAGCGCTCGGCTTCCAGTCGCTGCTCGTCCCAAACTTCCATTTGCAAACCAGATTCATTCGCAACATCCCGGGCACGCGCGGCAAATGACTCGGGATAGATTTCCTCCGCGGGCTCGTTGACCAGGCGGCGCGTCAGGTTAACGCTTTCTCCGAGAATTTGCCCGCGGGCAAGCGTCGGCGCCTCCGCTTCGTGCCACAGAATATTTTCGAACGGATGACGGTTCTTCTCCGCTCGATACAAATCCTGGCCATGGCAGCCGAAAATCGCGCCGCAGACAGCACTTTCCACCAGCAACGGGCGATCGACCGCGTCGAGGTAATAGGCCACCATGGGCCGTGCCCTGCCGGAGAGGCTCTTGGCGGCCGCCGCCGCGGCGCGGAAGGCCATGCCGGCGTCGAACCTGGCCCGATTGCCAAGACCAACCACCAGCACCTGTCTCGCTTTCACACCGGCCGGTGCCAGTAGCGGCAGCAGTTCATACGGTTTGCCGGTCAGGTCTTTGGCCTCGATCAAACGAGCAATTTGCCCCCCCGTCGCGGCGTTGACGGCTGCGGCCGAGGGACCAGGCTGCTGGTCGTCGAATAGTGCGACAACCACGGCATCCGCCTCGATTTGGGTGATGCTGGCGCGCGTTGGGGAAATCTTCATGGTCGTTAAGCCGGCGATGGTATCGCCGGGAAGCAGGTTGACAAATAATCTGCCGGTAGAGTTTACTCGCCCTGGCCCGACGATGCCATCACCCGTATTACCATGTTTTTTTCGATGGGATATCGCACACTGCAATCCGCGATCGACGACCTGGCCGCCACGCGGCAGTTGGTGCGCATCGAGCAAGAGATCGATCCTCACCTGGAAGCGGCCGAAATACAGCGACGCGTCTGCGCGGCGCAGGGACCGGCCGTGTTTTTCGGGCGGGTCAAAGGTTGCCGGTTTCCGATGGTCTGCAATTTGTTCGGCACGGTCGAGCGGGCTCGCTACCTCTTTCGCGACAGGCTCGACGCCGTGCGAAAACTTATCGAGCTGAAGGTCGATCCAGCAGCGGCGGCCAGGCATCCGCTTCGTTATGCCACCACGCTGAGCACACTTGGACAGATGCGACCGAAGTTGGTTTCGCGGGGCCCGGCAATGATGAACAAGACCACGATCGACGCTTTGCCGCAATTACAGTCGTGGCCCAAGGACGGCGGTGCGTTTATCACGCTGCCATTGGTCTATACCGAGGACATGAATCAACCTGGTTGGCGACGATCGAACCTTGGCATGTATCGCGTGCAGCTTTCCGGCAATCAATACGAACCCAACCGCGAGGTCGGCTTGCATTACCAGATTCACCGCGGGATCGGCGTGCATCATGCGGCGGCGATACGTCGAGGGGAATCACTGCAAGTGAATGTCTTTGTGGGCGGGGCTCCGGCAATGTCGCTCGCCGCCGTGATGCCGCTGCCGGAAGGATTGCCAGAACTGTCATTCGCCGGAGCGCTGGCCGGGCATCGCATACCACTCATTCGCAATCCAATGGGACTGCCCATCTACGCCGAGGCCGATTTCTGCATCACGGGCATCGTCGCCGGATACCAGAAGCCCGAAGGCCCGTTCGGCGACCACTTGGGTTATTACAGCTTGGCGCACGAATTTCCCCTGCTGCGGGTGGAAAAAGTCTTCCACCGGCCTGGCGCCGTCTGGCCATTCACAGTCGTCGGTCGGCCGCCGCAGGAGGACACCGTCTTCGGACAGTTGATTCATGAAATCACGGGGCCGGTGATCCCGACGGTCATCCCTGGTCTGCACGCAGTGCACGCGGTGGACGCAGCGGGCGTGCATCCGCTGCTGCTGGCGATCGGCAGCGAACGCTATACGCCTTACAACGAACGTCGTCGACCGATGGAGCTGCTTACGATGGCAAACGCAATCCTCGGGCAGGGGCAACTTTCGCTGGCCAAGTACCTGCTGATCGTGGCCAGGGAAGACGATCCACCGGATCTGCATGACATCGCCGCATTTCTTCGGCACCTGCTCGAACGGGTCGACCCTGAGCGCGACCTGCACTTTCAGACCTGCACGACAATCGACACGCTCGACTATTCCGGCAGCGGCTTGAACGAAGGCTCGAAGCTGGTGACTGCCGCCGTGGGGTCCAAACGCCGCGACTTGCCGACGGAGATCGGTGAGTTGAGTTTGCCGGCGGGCTTTCGCAATCCGAGCGTCGTGCTGCCCGGCGTGCTAGTCATCGAATCGCGCAACCGCAGCGCGGGGGGCCCCCCCGCGGCTCGTGGCGAGTTGAGGCAGTTCTGCCAGGCCTTTCGCCCCACGGATGCCATCAACCGATTTCCACTGGTGGTACTCGTGGACGACTGCGAGTTTGCGGCTCATTCGCTCAACAACTTCCTGTGGGTTACCTTCACACGCAGTAATCCCGCGACCGACATCGACGGCATCGGCAGCTTTGTACGCGACAAGCATTGGGGTTGTACGGGCAGCGTGGTGATTGATGCCTGCATCAAACCGCATCACGCTCCGCCGCTGGTGGAGGACTCGGCAGTGGCGCGGAGGGTCGATAAACTGGCGGAACGCGGCGGACCGTTGCATGGGATTATTTGAGGCGGATTCGTGAGAAGCATTGCTTTGATCTTGTCGCTCTTATTTGTTTCCGGCTCGACCGGCGTTGCCAGTGCGCAAGACGCGGCGACAAGACAACGGGGCGACGGGGCAATCAAGGCGGAGACCAACGAGCCTCAGCGTGTTGCCACGGAACGATTCCAACTTCCGCCCCACGAACGGCTGCGGATCGCGCTGCTGACCACCGTGGCCATCGTCTGGTTCTTCTGGCTTGGGGCGGCATTGGGCAGTTACCTCAACGTCGTCGTCTATCGCATGCCCCTGGGACTGCCTTCGGTCGCACCCGATTCGCGCTGTCCAAAATGCCGGACGCCGATCCGCTGGTACGACAATATTCCCGTGGTCAGTTGGCTCGCCCTGCGCGGCCGCTGCCGGAGCTGCCGAGAACCGATCTCGCGGCGTTACCTGATCGTCGAGTTGCTGATGGGTTCACTGTTCGTTGGTCTGTTGTGCGTCGAAGTGCTCAGCGGCGGAGCGAACCTGCCGAACCGGCCACGCCGCGCCGCCGCAGACTTGCCGATGATCGAGCATTTCATGGAATGGGACCTGCTTGGCATGTACTGCTATCATGCCGCGCTGCTTTGGTTCATCGTAGGCATCGTGCTGTTTTGCATCGACGGACATCGGCTTCCCAAACGCTTCATTCTGGCGGCCTTGATGGTCGGATGGCTGCCACCCCTGGTGTGGCCCAGCCTTCGGCAGTTACCATTCATTCTGCCTCCGTAGTTTGCTTCCGGCTCGTCCGCAATTCCCGGTGATGCCATCGCCGGCTTTACCTTATGACTCGCATCACCTTTCACGGCGCGGCCGAAACGGTCACGGGTTCGAAATATCTGCTCGAAGCCAACGGAACCAGCGTGCTCGTCGATTGCGGGCTGTTTCAAGGTCGCAAAGACCTGCGCGAACGCAATTGGCACAAGCTGCCATTTTCACCGAAGAGCGTGAATGCGGTCGTGCTCACGCATTCGCATATCGATCACATCGGTTACTTGCCGCGGTTCATCAAGGATGGCTGCATTGGACCCGTGTATTGCACGCCAGCCAGCGAAGAGATCGGTGAATTGCTGTTGCTCGACTCCGCCAAGATGCAGCAGGAAGATGCCGAGTACGCCAATAAGAAAGGCTTCTCGAAGCATAAGCCCGCGCTGCCGCTCTACAACGAGTACGACGTGAAGCGAGCGATGCGAAAGTTTCGCACAGTGCAGCGCGACGAATGGTTCCAGGCCGCCGGCCCCTTCTGGATGCGCTACCACGACGCGGGCCATCTGCTGGGCTCATCGATGATTGAAGTCGAGGTTCGCGAGCCAGCAAAGACCACACGACTTCTCTTCTCCGGGGATGTGGGCCGTTACGGCGCACCCCTGTACTTTGATCCCCAGCCGCCGCCGGCCTGCGATTTCCTGATCTGCGAAACCACCTACGGAGATCGCGATCATAAGCCCGGCAGCGCTATCGACTCACTCCAAAAGGTCGTTCTGGACTCGATCGCGAGGGGGGGCGTGATGGTGATCGCTTCGTTCGCTGTCGGACGAGCCCAGCAGCTGATGTACTTGCTGAGCACTCTGCTTCGCGAACGTCGCATTCCAGAGATCCCGATCTTTCTGGACAGCCCGATGGCGGTTAGCGGAACGAAGATCTACCAGTATTACGCGGAAGAGCACGACTTGATCGAGGGCCTTAACTGCACGTCGGCCGATGCGTTCGACATGCAGCATATCCATCTCACGCGCACGACGGAGGAGTCGAAGCGAATCAACTCTCACCGCTCGGCAGCCGTGATCATCTCATCAAGCGGCATGATGGTCGGCGGTCGGATTTTACATCACTTGAAACAGCGACTGCCCGATCCCAGGAATACGATCGTCCTCGGCGGCTTTCAGGCGGAGGGTACGCGCGGCCGTGCCCTGCAAGATGGCGCACGCAGCATTCGGGTTCACGGGCAGGATATTCCGGTTCGATCCGCGGTCGTCGAGATGACAGAACTCAGCGGCCATGCGGACCGGGGCGAATTGCTCCGCTGGCTGCAGCCGTTGCCGCCGCCGAAAACCGTGTTTTTAACACATGGTGAAGTGCCCAGCGCGAGCGCCTTCGCAGACCGCCTGCGGCAAACGCGAAGTTGGAACTGCGTCCTGCCGCGCATGGGCGAATCGTTTGAGTTGGATTGACACCGGCCATGCACAAAAAGCCCAGGGGCGGCCGTCCCTGGGCATTGAGAATCGCCATGCACTCCCTCGCCAAGAACCCTGTCGCCCTGGTTACCGGATCCGCCAAACGTATCGGGCGCGCCGTCGCGCAGGAGCTCGCAAATCGCGGTTACCGGATCGTGATTCACGCCAACCGTTCGATCGAAGAGGCGCGGCAATTCGCCCATGCCCTGAATCAAAACGATGGGGAGGCAATTGCCGTGCAGGCCGAATTGCGCGATGCAGCAGAAATCGAGCGGATGGTAAGCGCCGCGGTGAGCCACTTCGGGCGCATTGACGCACTCGTCAACAGCGCGGCAATTTGGAAACGTAAATCGCTCGAACAGATCACCGCGGACGACGTGCGCGAACACTTTGAGATCAACACGCTTGGCACCTTTCTTTGCTGCCAACAGGTGGGGCTGCGGATGTGCGCGCAGCCCGAGGGTGGCGCAATCGTCAATATCGCCGACTGGGCCATCGAGCGGCCGTACGTCGACTATGCGGCCTACTTCCCTTCAAAGGGCGCTATCCCGACCATCACGCGAACCTTCGCCGTCGAACTGGCGAAACGAAATCCACGCGTCCGCGTGAACGCCATTCTGCCCGGCCCGGTCATGCTGCCGGCCAACCTGCCCGCAGCCGAGCGCACCGCGGCGATCGCGGGCACGCTGGCGCGGCGCGAAGGCACACCGCTTCACGTCGCCGAGGCGGTGGTGTTCTTGTTGGAAAACGATTTTATTACCGGGGCTTGTTTGCCCGTCGACGGCGGCCGCACGGTGTTTGGCGGCAGTTTTACGCGGTAAATTCGATCCGACCCCCGTGAGGAAATCGGCAGCAGGGGCATGGGACGGATTGAAAATCCGTCCTACTGGCCGACGACGCCATCCCCCTGACCCCGACCGCAGGGCCCATCAGTTATCCGCCGTAGGGCCGGCTGTGCCGGCCGGATTCGCGCGACTTGCCCATCCACGGCCGGCAAAGCCGGCCCTACCAGGTTGCCGAATGTAAAACACTGATCGGCCGTGCCCAGACCGCAGGCCGCTTGTTGCCGGCGATAGATTCAAGCTAAAATATCGCAAATCGCGCAGGCATGGATGTAGCCGTTACGCATGCCTTTTCTGAGCGGGAACATTGCGTCCTTACGTTTCTTTCCAAGTTCCGCGTTCCAAGTTCCTGGATTCCTCATGGCTCGCAAAAGCAAATGGGTCGAAGTGCCAACGCCCCAGGAGCCCGTCGTCAAGATTGCGCGCCGAGTCCTCGCCGATCGATTACGGCCTGTGTGGCGATACTTGCAACGGGCCAGTCATGGCGCTCCCGCCGATACGGAAAATGTTCACCAACTGCGCGTCAGCACGCGTCGAGCCGTCGCGACCATGGAAATCTTCGATGAGCTGCTCCCCTCACGCCGCAAACGATGGATCAACAGGCAGCTCAACCGCGTGAGAAAAGCGGCTGGCACGGCCCGTGATCTCGACGTGATGCTCGAGCGCTTCCTGAAGCTGTCGGAGGCGGAAACGGACGAAGGCCACGCCGGCGCTTTCGTGCATTTTCTTAAAGTCCAACGCCAGCGAGCGCAGGAACCGATCGACAGGTACTTCAAGAAACTCGACCGCAAGGGCTTTCGTCGCCGCCTCAGTGGCCTGGTGCGGCGCGTACGGCTGCGCACCCGGGACGAGCCGTTCAAAGAACCGACTTACGCGGCCGCCGCTCAATCGGCATTGGAGCCGCGGGTGAGGAGATTCTTCCTGGCGAGCGAGACCGATCTTGGCGACTACACGCTGCTGCACGCCTTCCGTATTGAAGCTAAGCACCTGCGTTATGCCATGGAAGTCTTCGCCGGTGCGTTCGATTCGTCGATCCGTACAGAGCTTTATCCGCTCGTCGCAGACTTGCAGGAGCGCCTGGGCACGATCAACGATCATGCCACGGCCCAACAACGATTCAACCACTGGCTCGAGGAGGCGCACCAGGAAGATGAATTGCGTCCCGCCCTCGAATCGCTTCTGGCGGAGGAGCGATCGGCGTTGAAGGCAGCGCATGGCGAATTCCTGGACTGGTGGAAGCCTGACCGCCGCGACGACCTGCGAAAGCGCTTCACCAGCGCGCTGGACATGGACTTGTCAGAGTTGACTGCCGACGGAAAATGTCAGCCGACGGAAAGCTCCTCGCCACAGTCGTGCTCAAGCGAGCAGAGTGACGTTCTTTCCACATCGAGTCGCGGCGCGCTGGCGGAGCGTGGGAGCAAGCCGCCGCCAGGCATCCAAGCCGCGCCCCATCACGATCCCATCGGCGACGGCACCACTTCCAGGAACCGGCCGCCGCTTTCGTACCAGCCAAGCGTCGTGAACCGGCACCAGGTGATGTCGAGCAGAAAGCCAACGTAGCGGTATTCATAGTTCGGCAACGACGCAATCACGAGGCGCTCCGCGAGCGGCTCACGATGAAAAAAGCCGAGGCCCCCCTCGGACAAAGTCTTGCCGACGACAACCAGAGTTTGACTGCCCGGCGAGCAGCCATCGGCCAGCGTCGTGGTCAGATACAAGAGCTGCGGATACGCGAAACGCTGGGCGGCGCGACGCTCGATCAGGGGACCCTGCGGACACAGCCCGGCCAAAAGCGACCAGACCTGCCGGCGAATCCCTTCGCTGGATGTGGAGCGAAGTGCCAGATCGGACGTGGCGGCAAGCCGCCCGCGCGTTTCGGTCATGAACATGCGTGGAGCTCAAAGCGGCCGAATGGCCAAGGTGGGAAACGCCGGCGACATGCTTCATTCAGGCCGGCAATGGAAACACTAGCTCGGGTTTGGCAGCGCGTCAAACGGGAATCCAAGAAAGGACCAAAGCCTCGATCGGTTGACGGTCGTGTGACAGCTACGGGATCTGCCGCTGCAGATACGCGCGATTCGCCAGGAATGGACGATATTCCGGATCGATTTGCAGGCCTGCATCGAGAAGTTGCCGAGCCAGCGCGGCTTCGCTGCTCTTCATCAGTTCCACCACGCGGTTGTTGATTGCGTCCAGCAGGTTCTCACGCGCCGGGCGGCAGCCGGGATCGAGCTGAGTGGCGATTGTGTTCAGATCGATCGCGGTTTGCAGATCCCCGCGATCAAACGCCAAGACGCCGCGGTTGTAGTAGATCGTGGCGACCAGCTCAACGGGCGTGAGGGTTCGCGCCAGGCGCTGCCGGGATGGCAGTTGCCCTCCGGCTGTCAAGGAAGTTGTTTCGATGGGGATGGCAAGGCCGCCGGCGACGACTTCACAGCGCACATGTTCTGGCAACTGCACCGCGTGAGCATCGAGCCCGCAATGCTCGGCGAGGGCCACGAACAGCACGCTTGCCGAAACACAGTTGAACGCACCGGTATTTAACGTTTGGGCCACGTCGCTGGCGTTGCTGCGATATTCGCCCAGCACTCGCTCGTGCAGGAACTCGCGAATTGCCGCCGCGCGCTCGCGCGCCGACGTTTTCCAATCGAGCACATCCGAAAGTTCGTTGGCCAGCGCATCAAACTGCTGGTCGAGTCGCCGGAGTTGGACCCGGTCCATGGTCCCGCCCGCGATCAGTGTGGCTTCGACGAGGGAATGTTCGTCGAGCCGCCCATCCGCTGCGTCGGCCAGCATCCGCAACTCAACCCGAGATTGCCGGCCGTGTGAAGCGTCGTACGCCGCATGCGAAGGCCACGTGACAACAAACAGCGTCACCATCAGAGCCCATGCTGCGCGCAGGGATCGCCGGGGGAAAATCGTAGAAGCCAATCGTCGGCTGGAAAAAAACACGGGGCTCATGTCTTGCCTCTTCGCGGCTGGGGCTCTGCTTGCCCTAGCGCGATTGGCGACGGTTTGTTTCTGCTGCTAAACGACCTCGGGCGGGTCCGGCCGCTCGGCGGGTTGCCGTTTCACTCACTCCGGCAATCCTACGTTGAAAAAAGTCAACCTGCGGGCGATTTGCCGGATATTCGCGATATGCCGTCCAGGCATAGCTTGCACAAGCTCAACGTTGACTTCAGGCTACTGTGCCCGCAGCTTCACCGCCATTCCATCCGCCAGGCTACTCTCCGGCGCGAGGATCAGTCCCTGCCCCTCCGTCAGCCCATCCTTCACCTCCACGAACTCGTCGTTGGCCAATCCCATCGTGATGATGGTCTCGACGGCTCGGCCGTCGCGAATGGCGAACACCTTCCATTCCCCTTGGGGGCCGCGGAAAATTGCCCTGCGAGGGATCACCAGGGCGCCCTGCTTCTCGTCGGTGATGATCCGCACGCGAACCCGGAAGTCGACGCCCAAATCGCGATCCTTGCGCAGCCAGTTGAGGTCATGGTCGGCGAATTTGATCACCACCTTCACACGCTGCTGCTCGACGCCCAGCGAGCTGACTTTGGTGAATCCAGCCGGATAAACTCGCGTCACCAAGGCGTGCGCCGGCTTGGAACCGATCGCAGGGCCCGATACTTCCACCCGGTTGCCCTGCCGGATGCGAACCACTTCCTGACTCAGGACGTCGGCTTCAATTTCCAGGTCCTCCCAGCGGCCAATTCGCAGCAGCAGCGTGCCGATGGGCTGCGGACCTTCGGTGCTCACGGCTCGCTCCAGCACCACGCCGTCGATGGGGCTGCGCAGAATGCCGCGATCGCGATCGCGTTCCGCTTCCTCCCAGCGAATCTGCGCCTCGGCCAGTTGCTTTTCCAGCACGTCGCGGCTGAGGGTCTTGCGGACGATGTACTGGCGAATGGTCGTTGGCATCAGCGCCGTTGCCGCCTGCGCCGCTTCCATCGCGCGTTCGACGAGCACGTCCTGGCGATAATCGACGGTACTCTCCACCTGTTGCACTTTCGCCCGGTCGAACTCGTCCTGCGTGGCGGCGCCCGTTTGAGCGAGCTTGCTGACACGAGCGAAGTTTTTCTCGGCATACCCCATGCGCGCTTCACCCGACTTGACCCGCTCGGCGGCGGCTTCGACGGTGCGATCCATCGACTGCACGAAGTTGAGCGATTGTTGAAGCGAAGTGCTTTCGACCGACACATCGTCGTTCTCGCGGATCGACGCCTTGAGCCGTTCGACCGCCGCGGTGGCGGCCTGGACTTGCAACGCGAGATCCCTGGGCACGACCTGTGCGACGATTTCACCCTGCTTTACCGGAGTGCCTTCGACGAGCCGAATGGACTCGATCCGCGCGGCGAACGGCATCGTAATGCGATACGTCTCGGCCAAACGCGTTTTGGCCTCTTCATCGACGTATTCCTGCACGGTCTTGCGCTCGACCTTCGCGGCATCGATGGGCGTGCCTCCGCTGAGCGATGCATAAGCGAATCCGCCAATCGCCGCGGCGGCCACCAACAACAAAAGAATCAACCACCAGGATCGCATGGCAGGAAACTCCCTAAAGTTGCTTCAATTAGCCAAGTTTACCATGCATTTTAAACTTGCTTGCGGTGAATTTTCCATTTCTAATCAACCCATCGCCTTCTTCCCACCCGGAGCCTTCCCATGCCTGCCGCTCACTCGATCGCCCTGGCCGCGTCCTGCCTTCTCCTGGCAACTCCTGCCAGCGCCGCGGTCACCGTTGAAAAAACAGAAAATGGCGCCGCCGTGAAAGTCGACGGTCAGTTGTTTACCGAATACCGAACCAGGTCGGGCAATAAGCCCGTGCTTTGGCCGATTGTCGCACCCGGCGGCAAGCGTGTCACGCGCGGTTATCCTATCGAACCGCAACCGGGGGAAACGAACGATCACCGTCACCAGCGCGGTCTTTGGTTCACGCACGGTGAAGTCAACGGCGTCATGTTCTGGAGTGAGGAGCAGGGCAGCGGCGAAATCCGGCACCGTGAGTTCACACGACTTGAAGGTGGCGATACGGGGATGATCGTCGCTCGCAATGATTGGCTCGCGCCCGACGGCAAACGAGTCTGCAGCGAAGAGCAAACGTTTCAATTCTCGGGCGATGACAAGTCACGCACCATCGACGCCACGCTTAAGCTGAACGCCAGCGATGGTGAGCTGAAATTCGGTGACAACAAGGAGGGGAGTTTTGGTTTGCGCGTGGCCGACACGATCCGCGTCGATTCCAGGCAGGGAGGCCAGATCATCACCAGCGAAGGCGCCACCAACGAAAATGCCTGGGGACGGCCGGCTAACTGGGTCGATTACCACGGAACCGTCGATGGAGAGGTGTTCGGCGTGGCCATCCTCGATCACCCGTCGAATCCCAG
This sequence comes from Planctomycetaceae bacterium, assembly GCA_005773095.1. GTDB lineage: Bacteria > Planctomycetota > Planctomycetia > Pirellulales > PALSA-1355 > SXHT01. The sequence continues at coordinate 6,945 of SXHT01000284.1, read as the reverse complement.
CCATCCCGTACGCTGGCACGTGCGGCCCTATGGCTTATTCGCCGCCAACCCCTTCACGCGCAAGGCATTCGACCCCGCGCAAGTCCCTGCGGCAATCACCGTCCCCCCAGGCGGGTCCATCACGTTCAAATATCAAGTGATCGTGCATCCGGGGGACGAACAGGAAGCTGGGATCGCGCAGCGCTACGAGGAGTTCGCGAAGTAACATGTTTCGCTTCCTCCATCCCGATTTCATCGTCGATTGTGTCACCGAGTTCGATCGCCCACGCCTCGTGTCACTTGGCGTGCGAGGGCTATTGCTGGATGTGGATGGCGCGCTCAAACCGCACTACGGCACAGAAATCCTGCCGGCCGTGGCCGCATGGATCGCCGAGCTGCGCGAGGCGGAATTCAAGCTGGCATTTTTCTCCAACGGTCTGGCCACGCGAATCGCGCCCTTAGCCGCTTCCGTCGGCGTGCGGGTTTTCGCCGGCGCGTGCAAGCCGTTGCCATTCCTGTGCCGTCGGGCAATCAAGGAAATGGGGTTAACGCCGGCGCAAACGCTGATCGTCGGCGATCAGCTCTTTACCGACGTGCTTTGCGGCCGACTGGTGGGCACCATCACCGCGTACGTGCGACCGCTTAGTCCCGAAGAACCGTTCTACACCCGCTTCAAGCGACCGCTCGAACGGCTCGTGCTTGGCCATGCGCTTCAACGGTCAGGACATCTCCCGGCAGCAGGCCTTTCAACCGCGTTACCGTTCACGGGCCAAGAGAGGGGGACAGGGCGCATTTTCCAGGGAACCGCGTTGGACAACCAGCCAACCGTACGATGCACCTCTGGCCAACTCGCCGGGAAAATCAGCCACTCCCCGGCCCGCCAACGGCAACTCGGCCGCAAGCGGGAGTTGAACCTTGACGGTCAGGCAAGCTCGTGCCGTAAACCCAAATACCGGAACCGGTTGCGCGAATGTTTCTTTTTTGCATCTCGGCCATCCCGCGACGCTTCTTGAATATTTTTTCTGGCACGCAACTGCTGATGGCGCAACGAGTTGCCGATGTAATAACGCTTACATCATGGTTTAATCTGTTTGCATCGCTCGTTGGAATGCGGCAAATTAGTAGGTGAGCTTGCACAATTATTGCGCAAGTCTTTCTCTTGCCATGGATCCTTTCGGACAAGTGAGTTCGGTCATGACCTGTTTTTCTCGTCCCCCTTTGTTCGCTCTGCTTGCCAGTATTCCGCTTGGGAATGTCTTGGCGGCTCCCGCATACTCCCAGGCGTGCTGCGGACAGGAGTATCGCCTCGATTATCAAACCGTGTACGACGAGCGGCAGGTGACCGCGTATCGCCTCGAAACCGAAACGGTCTATGACGAGCGCAAGGTCACCAGCTATCGGCCGGTGTACGAAACCGAGATGCGGGAGCGGCGTTACACGGTGGCTCGACCGGTGTGCGAAACCTCGGAGCGCGAAGAACGCTATCGAGTTCAACGTCCGGTCTGGGAAACTCAGATGCGGGACGCCAGCTACAACCAGGTGCGCGAAGTCTGCGAGACCTCTGAGCGCGAGGAACGGTATACGGTCAATCGGCAGGTCTTCGAAACAGCCGAGCGCGAGGAACGGTATGTTGTGCGTCGACCCGTTTATGAAACAGCGGAGCACGAGCAGTCCTACACGGTGAACGAGCCGGTCACCACCCACGTAACGCAATACGTCGATCAAGGCGGCTATGTCGATCAGCCCATGTATCAGCCCGGGAAAGTGCACAATCGCCTGCGTTGGGTTCCGGGGGGTTGCATGACCGATCCCTACACCGGCGCCTCGCAGTGGCAAAAAGGCGGCCTGGCCTGGGTTGCGGAGCAATGTCCCGGAACCTACACGGTGGCGCGCGTTTATCAGCCCAATATCGTTGCTCAGCAAGTGCCGGTCACGCAGTACGTGCAACGTCAAGTCGTGCAAAAAGTGCCCGTGCAGACGGTCCGCTATGTCGATGAGGAAATGGTCCGCAAGGTGCCGGTGCAAACCTGCCGCATCGTGCAGGAAGAGCAAGTCCGCCGCCTGCCGGTGACCACCTACAGGCAAGTCGTGGAACGCATCGAACGGCAGGTCCCCGTGCAGGTTTGCCGCATGGTCGAAGAGGAGCACGTGAAGAAAATTCCGGTCACCACGCAGCGCATGGTGTACGAAGAAAAAGTCGAACAAGTTCCCGTGCAGGTTTGCCGCATGGTGGCCGAAGAGCACACGGTGCAGGTGCCGCGCACGGTCTGCAATAAAGTGCCGGTTCATTACACGCTGCGCACGCCGCGAACGATCTGCGTGAAGGTGCCGATCGACCCATGTGGTTCGGCGACTCCCGACTGCTGCGGTGGGAGTTCGACGATCATCTCTCCAACTGCCCCGGCAGCGCGCATCGAATCTTCGCCGTTGTCCACACCGGACAGGCCGAGGGCCTCCACGAGCGACGGCAACACGCAGGGCAACGGCGGCTCGTCCGGCGCCGATCGTCAACCGCAGCTCAATCCCGATGAAGCCGTCCCCGGCCCCGTCGACGAAGAACCCGACCACTCGGCGGAATCCACTCCGTAAACCGCTGGCTTACTCCAGACCGTTTTTTGCGGGCGTCTGTTCCATTTGACGCTTTACGCGTCCTCTGCCAAACTGGCTTGCATGGCTCTGGCAGCGGAACCTCTCTCGGATGCAGCGACCGGGCTCGTGCAGCTTTACACACCGGCGATGTTGGCGGAACTGGTCAGCGTCAAGGCCGCGGTTGTGCGTCGTTGGACCAAGCGCGGTTGGCTGATCGCCACGCGCGAAGTGCGGCGGCTGCCGTATTTCGATTTTCAGGAAGTCGCCACCGCCCGGCGACTGGCCGAGTTGCGCGCCGCAGGTGCTTCCGCGGCGGACATCAGGCGGCATCTGGCCGCGCTGGCGCGCTATGTGCCACATATCGAACGACCTCTTGCCCAGCTTTCGCTGGTGATCGAAGGCAAGCACCTGCTTGTGCGGCAGGGTGATGAACTGGTCGAGCCGAGCGGGCAGTTGCGTTTCGACTTTTCTGCGGCAGGTCAATCGGGCAAGGCCACCGACGACCGCGCAAACCCGGCGGGCAGCGTGGTTTCGCTCGATGAGCGTCGCCGCGAAATCTTCGCCCACACCAATCCCCAGGAGATGGTGCTTGCCGCGGGTGAACTGGAAGATGAAGGCCAACTCGAGGCTGCCGTGGACATGCTCCGCGCCGCCCTGGCCGCTGGCGGGCCGAACGCCGAGGTCTGCTTCATGCTGGCCGAGTTGCTCTACCAGCTGGGTGATCTGTCTGCGGCCCGCGAGCGCTACTACATGGCCGTCGAGCTCGACGAGGATTACGTCGAAGCCCGCGCCAACCTGGGCTGCGTGCTGGCCGAAACCGGCGAGCGCGAACTGGCGGTGGCAGCCTTCGAAGGAGCGCTGGAGTTCCACGCCGACTACGCCGATGCCCATTACCACCTCGCCCGCACACTCGATGATCTGGGCCGAACGGCCGGGGCCTTCGACCATTGGCGAATTTTTCTGCAGCTCGCTCCCGATAGCCCCTGGGCCGACGAAGCCCGATTACGGCTGGAGTAGCGCGGCGAACGCCCTGGCCACTTTGGCGTGACGCGGTGCCCGGCCGCGGCGACTCACTCCCCAGGCATTCTGCCGCAAATCGCGGTATGTAAAGCTTTTTCGTCTGTGCAGCCTGTACCGACGAACCGACCCATGCTTGCCAGCTCGCCGCGCTATGACGTATTCTCAAAGCCCAAGTCCGGCGGATGCAGAATGAAAATCAAGGACTGCCTGTCCTTGGGTCCCCGTCCTTCGTCCGTCGCCAGGCAACCATGAGCGATATCCTCTTCGAATATCACCGGATCCAGCCGATCACGTGGGTCTACGTGTCGTCGCTACTGACCATCGGCCTGTTCTTCAAATTCAGCCGACTCTGGAGCATTCGCAATCTCGATCTGATCCTGCTGATTCTGCTGGCGCCCGGGCTAATCCTTGTTGATCAAGGTGTCGAAGCCGGCCGCGTCGGCTTGGAGCAGGCGGGCTACATCTGGCTGTTTTCAATCACGGCCGTCTTTCTGGTCCGCATGCTGCTCGACCCTATGATGGTCCGGCGGCCGCTCTTGGAGCCCAATCTTTCCGTCGGCGGCATGACGTTTATCGGCGTGTCGCTGCTTGTGTTTCTGATGGCCAACGTCGTCAACAGCAAGGTCACGCGCGAGGATCTGGCAGCAGCCGAAAACAAGCCACTCGCGCAGCCAGGCAACCCGCCACCCGGCGACGGCCAACCCCCAGCCAAGACCACGGCGCCCAAGTTGGCTCACGGACCCGGCTACCCACTGCTTTACTGGCTGCCGCGGATTCCCACACAGGTCTTCATTCCACGGGACCTGAACCAGCAACCCCGTCAAGGCGCCGACGTGGCCGGTATCGCCGCCGCCCGCAGCATGGCGATCCTCTCGCATCTGATGATCATCGTGGGCATGGTGCTCATCGGCTATCGTCATTATGACAATATCCGAACAGGAATCGCCGCCGCGCTGTTGTATCTGCTGATGCCGTACACGGCACAGCTAACGGGCCGCGTCGATCACGTTTTGCCGGCGGCGCTTCTGATCTGGGCGGTGGAAGCCTATCGCCGGCCCTTCTCGGCAGGCGTCTTCATGGGGCTGGCGATCGGCACGATTTACTATCCGTTGTTCCTGCTTCCGCTATGGCTGTCGTTTTACTGGCAGCGGGGGTTTCTGCGATTCGGGGCGGGCGTGCTCGCGGCGATCGCCGTGCTCAGTCTCTCGCTGATTTTCACCTCCGAAAACGCCGCGATGTTTTGGACGCAGCTCACCGAGATGTTTAGCTGGCCCGCCCTGGCCGGCGAAGGCAGCGAAGGCTTCTGGAGTTTCGACTTCATCGACCCCGTCTATCGCATACCGGTAGTCGCGGCTTTCATTGCCATGTGCGGCAGCTTCGCTCTCTGGCCGGCGCAGAAAAATCTCGGCACGCTGATGAGCTGCTCGGCCGCGGTGATGCTGGCGGCGCAGTTTTGGAACGCCAACGGCGGCGGCCTCTACATGGCCTGGTTCCTGCCCCTGATGCTGCTGACGATCTTCCGCCCCAACCTGGAAGACCGCGTGGCGCTGGCCGTGCTCGGCGAGGGCTGGCTCGGCCGCAAACGGCCGGCACTGGTGGGCGTCGAGAGAGCCGCTTAGCAACGGATCAGCGATGAGCATCCCTCATCTTTAATCCCGCCGGGCATCGAGCGTCGCCGGCTTCTTCTGGGCGGCGAACCAGCTCTTCCAGGCCACCACATCGAAGTTGAAATTCATTTCGGTGATTCCCACCAGGGCGCTCAGCACCGTCGGATTGGTGAGGTTCTTCTTAATGATCTTTTCCTTCGCCTGACCGAACGAAAAACCACCCGGGCTGCCGCCACCCGGCCCCCCCGTGCCGAACGTCGAGCTCATTTGCCCCGGATTCGCCGGCGTAATCTTGAATTTGTGCGTCGTTACCAGCGCGTCGATCAGCGGGCCCACCGTCGCAGGATCGCGCATCGCGCCCAGAGCCACGCCCGCGCGATTCACGATCAGATTATCCGGGCTCTTCAGTTTCTGCACATACGTGGCCGCGGCAGGCTTGTAGTCGGCCTTCACGATCTTGTCGAGGCAGACAATCCGCACTTCCTCGTCGGCGTTTCCGATCGAAGCGTTGACCATCACGTCCATCGCGTTCGGTGTGCCAATGTTCGCAAGCACCTCGACATACATCAGTTTGACTTCCCGCACGCGTTCATCCGCCAGTCCCATCGACAGCGCCTTGACCGCATACGGATCGTCGATTGACAAGATGTTCTCGCGGGCCTGGGCCCCCTTATCGTCATCGAGCCAACCGCGCCACCGCTTGAGCTTGTTGATCCAATCCTTCTGGGCCAGCTCGTTCTTCCTGTCGCGCTCCATCAACTCCACTTCCTGCAACAATCGCCAGCGGCCACCGTAGCGCACATACCCTTGCGCCTCCATGTGCTCGCGTTCGGTCACCCACTTGCCGCCGACCTGGCTGTAGCCGAGCCCATGCCTCGCCTCTTCATGGTTCGGATCGAGCGCCACGACTTGTTCCAGATGCTGCTTGCGTTCTTTGAACAATTTGTTCTCGCGGCACCACTCCGCCAACTTCCACTGGTCGTCGATGGTGTCTTCGTACTGCCAGCGAACGCGATCATACTCTTCCTGCAGCTCCGTCTGCGGTTCGACCGATTTCACCTGATCGACCGTCAGCAGCACCTGCCCACCGGTAGCCGTCTTGACGTGATAAGTCGTCCGCGGCTCTTGATCTTTGTTGACCAGCTCCCCGCGCACTTGCCCACCGTCGTGCAGGTTGAAAATGTCCGCCCGAGCGCCGACCGCAGCGAGGAGAAACACAGTGCTGGCAGCAAGAGACCATCGCATGGGAATGACCGTTGGCAAACGTGGCGAGAACCCCCTTAGTATAATCGGGAGCCGAACAAAAGGGAAAATCATTGGCGAAATCCAGCCTTTATGCCGGATATAATGCGCGAATGTCCCTCCATCTGCCTCACCGTTGGCATCGACTTCGATTGTCAGAAACTATTGTCGTCGTGGCAGTCCTCGCGGTAGTGTAATGAGGCGATGGAACGAGAATTCGATCGACGATTCAGCGGTGTTTCCTTCGAAACACTGGAGACAGCAGCAGCGCGTTTGGCTGACTAGGACCAGCCGTTGCCAAGAAAGGCCGGTGTTCATCAACAGGTACCGCCGGGCGGACGATTATGTGACCATCAGCGCGACTTCGGCGGCGCGGCGCGAGGAGGCGGAACAGCGCGCGGCCCAGGCGAAGAAGGAGAACCAGCGCGGGCTGATGGTGCGGGGATTTCGGGCTTATCGAGAGGAACAATCCCATGGGCTTTCCCGTTTATGACTACCGGACGGACGT
>SXHT01000033.1 GCA_005773095.1 Planctomycetaceae bacterium | reverse complement strand
GCGGTCGAGGAAGGAATTCTTCCCGGTGGCGGTGTCGCTCTATTGCGGTGCATCGATACCGTCGAAGCAATTCAGTCCAAGTGCAAGGGTGACGAGAGGATCGGCGCAGATATCGTGCTGCGTGCCCTCACCGCTCCGATGAAGCAAATCGCCGACAACTGCGGTATCGATGGCTCGGTGATCGTGGACGAGGTGAAGCAAAAACCGACGAACACGGGCTATGACGCCAACTCGGCCAAGTACGTCGACATGTTCAAGGCGGGTATCATTGATCCCGTCAAGGTCGTCCGCAGCGCGCTTAGTAATGCGGCCAGTATTGCCGGACTGATGCTGACCACCGAAGCGCTGGTTACCACGTATGACAAGGACGACAAGAAAAAGCAGCGCGTAGAAGGCAGCATCCGGTAGCCTTCGTTGTTGGGTTACAGCGTCGAGGAATTTGTGATGCGCCCCTCGCCGATGGGGAGCAGGCGGGGTGTGAAGGCCTCGGTGGCGCGGCTGGACAAGCTGGGGAAATCAGCAAGCTGCCCCGTGGGGAATCAGCCCATGATATCGTGAGCGATGTTGACGACTGAATCGTTCAAAATGCAAATTTCAAATTGGGTGGCGGCCGGGTCCGTGCTCTTCAATTTGCGATTTGCATTTTTTTGGTTTCGGGGTCGCAATTGATACAGCCACGTTTTGACATTATGGGTAAAATTTCATAAAGGCCTTGCACCCAACCGACCTGTATCATGCCCACGATGGCCAAACGCTGCTACTATGAAGTGCTGCGCGTCCCCAAGACGGCGACCCAGGGCGAGATCGCGGCTTCGTATCGCAAGCTGGCAATCAAGTATCACCCCGACAAGAATCCTTCCGACGAAGAGGCAATCGCCCGGTTCAAGGAGGCTGCCGAGGCGTTCGAAGTTCTTAGTGACGCTGAAAAGCGATCGCGGTACGACCGCTACGGTCATGCAGGCGTGAACGGTCCTGGTGGCGGCGCGCACTTCAACGACATCAACGACATCTTCGCCGCATTCGGCGATATTTTTGGGGAAGGTTTTGGGGACCTGTTCGGCGGTTCGCGGCGACGGCGCCCGACGAAGGGCGCGGACGTTCGCTGCGACGTGCGTCTGGAATTATTCGAGGCCGCACGCGGGGTGACGAAGACGATTGAATTTGAGCGCCACGAAGTCTGTGGAGACTGCGATGGCAGCGGCGCTAAACGGGGCACCAAGGCCGAGAGCTGCACCTATTGCGGGGGTCGCGGCCAGGTGCTGCAGTCGACCGGCATTTTTCGCGTGCAAACCACTTGTCCGTCATGCCGAGGATCGGGAACCGTGATCAAGCAGCCTTGCGGCGGCTGCAGGGGCCAGGGCTACGTGCTCGATCGGGTCCAACGTGAGGTGAAGATTCCCGCCGGTATCGACGACCAAATGCGCGTTCGCCTGCCCGGCGAGGGTGAGCCGAGTCCTAGCGGCGGCCCACGAGGCGATTGCTACTGCTTTGTCAGTGTCAAGGAACACGCGCTTTTTCAGCGTGAAGGACAGCACCTGTTTGTGCACGTGCCCATCACCTATCCGCAGGCGGCGCTAGGCGCCACCCTGCAAGTGCCAACACTCGATGGTCCGGAAGATTTGAAAATTCCCGCGGGCACTCAGCCGGGCGATCAGTTCAAACTGCGTGGCCGGGGGATGCCTCATCCGCGCCATCGACAGGTCGGCGATCTGATGGTGGTCGTCGAAATGGAAGTTCCCAAGCAACTGAACGAACGGCAGGAAAAGCTGCTGCGCGAATTGGCTGATCTGGACCACAGGCACGTATCGGAACACCGCAAGAGTTTTTTCGAGAAGCTGAAGGACTATATCGTACCGGAAGAAGAGGATCGGAAGTCCTAGTTGACGCGAGGAAAGCACGATGGCGGAAAATTCTTTAGATCTTGGGCCATTAGATCCCGAGCAAGTGCAGGACGACGACGGCATCGAATCGGCGGACGCCGAGGTGGAACGGCTGCGCATGGAATTGGAACAGACCGGCGATCGGCTGCTGCGCGCCCAGGCCGAGCTGGACAACTACCGAAAGCGTGCGCGGCGCGAGCTCGAGGATTCGCTGCGCTACGCCGCGATGCCCTTGCTGCGCGACCTGATGCCGGTCATCGATAATTTGCGACGGGCCCTCGCGGCGGCCGAAAAATCGTCGGAACAAGGGGGCCTGATCGATGGGGTGAAGATGGTCGCGCAGGCGCTCGAATCGGTCTTGGCACGGCACGACTGCAAGCGCATCGACGCACTGGGCAAGCCGTTTGATCCTGCGTTCCACGAAGCGATCTCGCAGCAGCCAAGCGCCGATTATCCGCCGCAAACTGTGATGTACGTCGCGCAGGATGGCTATACCTTAGGTGACCGCGTGGTACGCCCGGCGCAAGTCATCGTTTCCACCGCACCTTGAGCGGCTCATCAACCTGTAAACGATTATGCCCACCTACGATTATCTGTGCGACGCCTGCGAACATAAGTTCGAGCTGTTCCAGTCGATCAAGGACTCGATGAAGAAGAAGTGCCCCATCTGCGGCAAGCCCAAGTTGCGGAGGCTGTTCGGCACGGGCGCGGCAATTATGTTCAAAGGCTCGGGATTTTATACGACGGACTATCGCAGCGACTCCTACAAGCAAAGCGCCACGGCGGATACGCAGAGCAGCGAGACCAAATCCAGCGGCGAGGCAAAGTCGGGCGGGGAAAGCGAGGCGAGCGACTCGTCGAGCAAGCCGGCTTCGAGTGAATCCCGAGAAAAAAGCAAGCAGGTGAAAGAGTAGGTCGGGCCTTCCCGCCGAACATTCTTGGTGTCACACACTTTTGGCAGGCTGGCAAGCCTGAGCTGCGCGGATGGCCGGTCTTAAGTGCCCCACCTGTGGACGGAGTTTTAACTCCGAAGACACGCGCGCACTGCCCTTGTGCAGCGACCGCTGCCGGCAACTCGACCTCGGTCGATGGCTGGATGAAAAGCAATCGTTGCCGCACCTGGCAGCACCTGACGAAGACGAGAAGCCGCAGGGGCAGGGAGAGTCTCCGGCGGACTGATTGCCCAGCCGGCCAGCCCCAACTCCAGGTCGTGGCCACGTTCTTGCGAAACGATCCAGACTGCGTATAATTCCCACGTGCGCGATCGATCCGACCATGCGGAGGTTTTGATGAGCGAAGACCGGAACGTGCTGCGCGACGTCGCCTGGCAAGACGTCTTTCCCGGGATGCTCTTATTGTCGGCATGGAAAGTGGCCATCAACCTGCGGGCAATTGTGTTGGCTGCCGCGGGCGTTCTTCTGACAT
>SXHT01000283.1 GCA_005773095.1 Planctomycetaceae bacterium | reverse complement strand
TCTCATTCGATGCGCATTCCGTTTTCTCTGTCCGGAGAAGCGACCAACTGGCTATGAAGCTCACCAGGCACAACGCCATTCCCGTGATCCGTGCCTGGGGTGTAGGTGCAGGACTGGACCCACTGATTGATCGCTGCACATCGAAACTCACCAAGACCAAGACCGTCAGGGGGCTGATGAAGGAGGGAACAACGAACAAATTCCTTCACCCGTTGCCGTCATTGCAAAAGCAAAAAGTTTCCTGGGTCAATCGAATGGTGAAGCAGTGCCAGGGGACTGCTACCAGGGCTTCAATTCGTCGAGCAGATGCGGCAACGCGACGGCTCGAATGTTTTTCGCCATGTCGAACGAGTGCTCGCCGGCGTGAATGACGAACAGACGTTGAAGTTTCAGGTCGTCCAAAGCCGTCCGCATGGACGGCGTAATGCTCGGAGCCGAAGTTCGTTTGACTTCAAAGCCCCACCGCTTTCTGCCGCGAACGATTAAGAGGTCAAGCTCGGCTCCCGCGTGCGTGGCCCAGAAGAAGCATTCCTGCGGCCGCATATTGAGGCGATTGACGATTTGAGAAATCGCAAAACCTTCCCAGGAGTCCCCGAGCTTGGGATGGGATTCGATGTCGGCCTTCGAGGCAAGCCCAAGCAGTGAATGCAGCAAGCCGCTATCCGTCAAATAGATTTTCGGTGCCTTCACCTGGCGTTTTGCCACATTCTCGTGCCAAGGCTGTAGCTGCCGAATGACAAAGCCCGATGTGAGGATGTCGAGATAATGGTGGATGATTGGCGGGAGCGTTTAAGCATGAGAAAAGTCCACCTCGAAATCTGATGGATAGCCATGCCACTTTTCAAGGTATAGAATCGGGCGACGAAGGGATGCGACGGAGCGAGATTGGCCCGACGGTTTGCCCCCCCGCGAAACTAACGATTGTGGCCTGCAAGCTAAGACCCGTGAGTCCGGGCCTATCGCCGCAAGAGCAGCCTAAATAGCCGATGACGCCGTCGGCCAGGCCACCTGGCAGCCAACGCTCGTTGAATCCGTTAGAATGGTTGGGCAGTCGGGCGAGTTGGCTTGCAGAAATTCGCCTTGGCCATTGCGTTGCGAGAGGTCACATGCGGAATCGGGCACCGCTCTTGTTGTCCGCCGACAAATCGCTCTGGGAACACCACGGCGATGGATAATTCTTCTCAATTCTTTCAGCCATCGGCAACACCCGCCGAATCGGACTGTCAGGCTCGACGCCGCAAACAGGGAAACATTTCTCGTCGTTCAGGTGGAAACGCCGGAGGCAATTGCCAACATCGAACAGATGGCCGCCACACCAGGACTGGATCGGATTTTCGTCGGTCCCGGCGACCTGGGACTCCGCATTCGACGAACAAAAACTAACCTTACGCTGGATGCGGCCTTCGAAAAGGTTGCTGCCGCCTGTGCCCGCCACGGTATCGCATGGGGAACCCCGGTCGGGTCACCGGAAGATCTTGCAAAAAGACAGAATCAAGGTGGGCAGTTGCTGGCTCGCGGCGGCGACTTCGGTGGCATGATGAACATCCTCAAAACCAGCGCACAGACGTTTGCACACACTACACGGAAAGCGTGACGAATGACACTCTCCGGGAAAACTGCTCTGGTGACTGGTGCGGGTCGAGACATCGGGAAAGGCTGCGCTGTCGAACTAGCTTGTGCGGGCGCGGACATCGTTCTGAATGATCGGCCGGAGAGTCCGGACATCGAAAGTGCGGCGGAAGAAATCCGGTCGCTGGGTCGGAAGTGTCATGTGATCACAGCCGACGTCTTTTCAAGAACTGGTTGCGAGCAACTCGTTGGCGCTGCGCTTAAGGCCGTACCGAAGATTGATATTCTCATCAGTAATCCGGCGTTCAGTCGCCGGGGTGCCTTTCTGGATTATCCGCCGGAATTGTTCGAAGAAACTATTCGAGGCACACTGACAAGCGGGTATCACCTGAGCCAGCTGGTGGCTCGACATATGGTTGAACGTGCGGACGGCGGCAAGATTGTGTTTATTTCCAGCGTACAGGCTCAGATTCCATCGGCACTCTGCTTTGCTTACGGCGCGGCAAAAGCAGGACTGAATCATATGATGCGGTCGATCGCCGTCGAGTTGAGTGATTATCGAATCAACGTCAATGCGATTGAGCCTGGCTGCAATCCTTCTCCGGTCGATGGTTTCTTCGAGCCACATGTTCAGCTGGGACAGGAAGTCCGAACGGGAACGGTCCTTGGAACAGTTGTTCCGATGAAGGATGATTCCTCGCATCTCATAAAATGTCGGCATACGGGAGTCGTGCTGATGTTGCGCACCTTTCCTCGCGTTCGTGCGGGCGAATCGGTGGGAGTGGTGCTGGAAACAGACGTTGCCTGATCTGTCGAACTGGTAGCGTCTTATGAAACGAATTCTTGTGATTGGTGGCGGATCCATCGGAGAGCGGCATCTGCGATGCTTCCTCAGGACGGGTCGCGCTGAAGTCGCCTTGTGTGACGTCAACGAAGATCTGCGAACCGAGATAGCCCGACGTTACAACGTTCTGAAAACCTATGCGTCGCTGAATGATGCCCTGGAAACCACATTTGATACGGGTGTAACTCGCATCCCGCTACGCTGCAAGTTGTCCGTATAGCGCAGCTTGCTCAGCTTCCGTGCGGTATTTTACAAAGTTCGGCCAGTCTTCGTTGAGATAGACGGATCGGAGGTGCAGAATCGCGCGGGCACCGGGCAGACTCCAACGCATGCCCGTGCGTTCCATCCGATCTTTGACCAGATGCCGACAGGCGCCTTCCACCACGCCGCTGCCGATCGGGTAGCCCGCAGCCAAGTATTCGTCATAGCGCATCGAGGAGCGATGGTTTTCATAGTAGCGAATCACGCCCTGCAACGTGCGGCGATTTTCGCCGGTTAGGATTTGGTCAACAATAACTTCCCGGTTTGCGTGAAGTTGAGTTATGCTGGCGGCATCACTGGTTGATTCAGGAGGATGCCGTGAACGCTTATTCTGTGGATGTGGAACGGAAAATGAAACGCTGTTTCGACTGGCTGGGAGAGAAAGACCGGCGGCGTTATGCGGCGGTGGAGGTGGCCAAGCTGGGGCACGGTGGCCTCGAGTACATTGCGCGCGTGCTGCATTGCGATCGCAAGACGATTCGAGAAGGGCTCGCAGAATTGGAGGAGGTACACGATCCGGTGGCCGATCGCGTCCGAAAAAAAGGGGGGGCGGAAGCCAGCTAGCAGCGCCCATCCGCAACTGGAGGACAACCTGCGGCAGTTGCTGCGAGAGTTCACGGCCGGCGACCCGATGCGGGCCAACGTGTTGTAAACCAACCTCTCGTTGCGGGAGTTGTCGCGGCGGTTGGGGGAGCTGGGTACGCCGGTCGGTCGCCGCACGGTTCGCCGTCTGTTGCGGAAACTGAACGTGGGACGCCGCACGGCGCGAAAGAAGAAAACCATGGGCCAGCATCCCGACCGCAATGCCCAATTCGAGAACATTGCCCGACTGCGGCGGGAGTACCGGGAGGCGGGCGATCCGGTGATCAGCATCGACACGAAAAAGAAGGAGCAACTCGGTAATTTTCACCGTGCGGGTGCGACCTTTACCGAACAGACCGTGGAGACGTTCGACCACGATTTTTCCAGTGCGGGCGGGGGCAAGCTGATCCCGCACGGCATTTACGACGAGGCGCGCGGACACGCTCATATCAACCTGAATACCAGCCACGACACGGGCGAGTTGTGTTGCGACAGCATCGCCCTGTGGTGGGAGGAACACGGTTGCCAGGCCTATCCGCAGGCCAAGCGGCTGTTGATCTTTTGCGATGGGGGCGGCAGCAACAGTGCCACGCAATACCTCTTCAAAGAAGACCTGCTGCGAAGCGTTCGACAGATAGTAGTCGTACTTCGTCACGCCCTCTTCGTTCAACGAGCGAACGATCACCAGCGTCTCATCGTACTTCATCGTGCGCTGATTGATTTTGCACCGCACACGGCACGCGACCACTTCGACTTCCAGCGGTCCCTTTTCCGCGTCACGCACCGGGATCCGCGTCCAGGCATCGTCGGGAAGCGTGTCGGGCCATTGGTCGACGCGCTCGAAAAGCCGCTTGGGAACCGCGCCGCGACCCCGATAAGCGGGCGGCGCCGCTTCCAGATCGCGGATCAACGTGTTGCACGGCACAGCCAACAGGTACTGCTCGCCACGTTCGTTCAAATCCCGGCGGAAAAGGGTATTTCGGCCCATTTCGTCGTCTCCGGCGATCCAGGCATGCGGCAGCAAATGCGCCTGCTCGTCGAGCATTTCCAATGCCTGCTGGTGACGTGTTTGGAACCGCACGTGCTTGGGAACTCCCGCCGCCTTGCGACGGGCGCGATCGGCGGCCCATTCCTCGGGCAAATACAAACGCGTGTTGACCAGCGCGCGGTCCTTGCGCGAGACATATCCCATTTAGACGGCCACCTGGCAGTTATCAACTTTGCCCAGCCGACCGCACCACTGCCGCTGCACGCCCACCGACTTCTTGCCTTGTTTGGGGAACGCCGAGGGATCAATCACGATCACGCCGTCGTCCTCGCCCAGCTCTTGGCCCACCTGGCGTGCCAGTTCCATCATCAAAGGCTGATGACCCCACTCGGCACCGCCAATAAAATGCTGCAAGTGGCTGCGGTCTTGATCGTGACCATAGGCGATCGATTCCACGTTCTTTCGCTCCAGATCCGAGATCAAGCCGCTCAGATAATCCTCCGCGTGCCGCCGCTGGGTCCGATGCGAGAACAACTCCGCGAACGGCTCGGAGAATTTGCCCAGGCGCTCGAGAGCTCCCCGAAACATTTCCGGTGATACTTCACACTCTGCCAGCATGGCTTGTTTCCGCAACGCAAACCGTCGTTCCATGACATTATCTCCTGAACGGGTCCATGTTCAGAAGCTCAAATACTAAAAACACTTACGTGCCGCAACTCATCTTCGGACAGTAAAATTAGAGCAATGGATCAAAAAGGCGCGCCGCTGGGTCTGGCGACACAAAACGGCGTCCCGTGGTTAAATCGGAGCGATTACCGATGACCGGTCAACGTGATGCGCGGACGCACGGCCCCGAGCAAACTCTTACCGCCGCATCCCACGCAACGTCGCTCGGCGATTTGCTGGTTCTGCTTGACGCCAACGGCGAGCGCGGGTTACGTGCGGAACAAGTCGTCGAGCTACGGGCGCGGCATGGCTGGAATAAGTTAGCGGAGGCGCCGCCGACACCTCTTTGGAGGAAAATTTTGGACCAGTTCAAGGATCTGGTCATCTGGATTCTTATCGTGGCGGCCATCATCTCTGGCGCGGTCGGAGAATGGCCCGATGCCGTGGCGATCTTAGCCATCGTTCTGCTCAACGGTCTGCTCGGTTTCTTTCAGGAGGAGCGGGCCGAGCAATCGCTTGCCAGCCTGGAAAAACTCTCGGCGCCGATGGCGAAAGTCGTTCGAGAAGGTGTGCTGCAATCACTTCCCGCCTGTGAACTGGTGCCTGGCGATCTCGTCGAGTTAGAGGCGGGCGACAACGTTCCCGCGGATGCCCGGTTGGTTCGGGCTTTTGGACTTCGTGTGCAAGAGGCGTCGCTCACGGGTGAGTCGGTTCCCGTCGAAAAGAACGCAAATTGCGAGTTGGCCGTCGCCACGCCGCTTGGCGATCGACGCAACTCGGTCTATATGGGCACCGTAGTCGCGGCAGGCAAAGCGAATGCGATCGTTGTTGGCATCGGGATGCAAACAGAATTGGGCCGGATCGCAGGACTGCTGCAGCGTTATCATCCGGAACCGACTCCGATACAGCGTCGGTTGGCGGAACTGGGGAAAGTGCTGATTATCGCATGTTTAGCCATCGTCGGCCTGGTCTTCACGCTGCAAATGCTTCGCGGTGGAGACCTGCTCCAAGTGTTTCTGTTGGCGATCAGTCTCGCCGTTGCGGCCGTGCCGGAAGGACTGCCGGCGGTCGTTACCATGGCGCTGGCGCTCGGTCTTCAACGGATGGTCAAACGCAATGCCCTGATTCGCAAATTGCCCAGCGTGGAGACGCTAGGATCGGTCACTGTGATTTGCTCCGACAAGACGGGCACGTTGACGCGAAATGAGATGACGGTTCGCGAGATCGTGGCTGGCGGCGAGCGCTTTCAGGTGACGGGCGTTGGCTATGCTCCCCAGGGTCAGTTTATGAAAGCTGCGGCCGTTGGCGAGCCCGTCAAATTGAAAGTGGTTGATCCATCCGACGTACCTGACCTCCGCGAGGCGCTGACTGTGGGCACGCGATGTAACAGCGCTCGCGTTGCCCCGCAAGGTAATGGAGCGGATAGTTGGCAGGTCATCGGCGATCCGACCGAAGGTGCGCTCGTCGTCGCCGCGCTCAAGGCGGGCATCGAAGCCAATAATAACGAGCATCGAGTGCTGCACGAGATCCCTTTCGACTCAGAGCGAAAGGCCATGTCGGTGGTAATGCGCGATCCGCGCGGCAGCCTCATGATGTACACCAAGGGCGCGCCTGAAATGATTCTGGCGAAGTGTACGCGAGAGCTTCGTTCCGGCGCGGTCAAACCACTTAGCGATGCACGACAATCTGGCTTCGCCGAACGTCACCGAGCGAGGCGACCATGCCTGAGCGCAGTTCTTTCGAACATTTCGCCAAAATCACCTCGGGCGCACCCTTGGTGTACATCGTTCGTCTGCCGCGCGGGTCACGCATCACGACGGACATCGCCTTTCGGTCCGAGTCGAAAGGAATCTCGTGGAGCACGCGATGTTCATGATCGTTGGCTTCGATGCCGGCCTTAAGTGCGGCCACGACCAGCGCGCCTTCCGTGGGGTCGCCAATAACCTGCCAGCTTTCGCTTCCATCACCGAGGGGACCAACGCGTGCGTTATTGCATCGCGTGCCGATTGTCAGCGCTTCGCGGAGGTCAGGTACGTCGCTCGGATCAACAACATTCAACTCAACGGACTCCCCCACCGCGGCAGCTTTCAGAAACTGACCCTGGGGAGCATAGCCCACGCCCGTCACTTGGAATCGCTCGCCGCCCGCGACGATTTCTCGAACGGTCATTTCATTCCGCGTTAGCGTTCCAGTCTTGTCGGAACAGATTACGGTCACGGACCCGAGTGTCTCCACGCTGGGCAACTTGCGAATCAGGGCGTTGCGTTTGACCATCCGTTGAAGACCGAGCGCCAGCGCCATGGTGACAACGGCCGGCAGCCCTTCTGGCACCGCGGCAACGGCGAGACTGATCGCCAACAGAAACACTTGGAGCAAGTCTTGGCCGCGCAGCATCTGCAGGGCGAACACGAGTCCCACAATGACCAGGCATACAACAATCAGGATGTTTCCCAACTCCGCCAACCGACGCTGCAAGGGGGTCGGTTCCGGTTGGTAGCGCTGAAGCAAACCAGCTATCTGGCCCAATTCCGTCTGCATGCCGGTCGCCACGACGATCGCGCTGGCCTTGCCGGCCGCGACGACCGTGCCCATATAGACCATATTGCGGCGGTCGCCGAGAGGCGTTGCGACCGCCGACACGCAACCTGCATCTTTCTCGACCGGAACCGATTCACCGGTGAGCGACGCCTCTTGCACTCGAAGACTGAAGGCCCGGGCCAGACGAGTGTCCGCGGGAACGTTGTCGCCGGCCTCTAACTCGACGAGATCGCCAGGTACCAGTTTATGGGCGGGAAGTGATTGCAGCACACCCTCTCGAACGACTTTCGCCATCGGCGCCGACAGTTTCTGCAGGCTGGCAAGCGATTGCTCGGCCCGCTCCTCCTGAAAAAAACCGAGCAGACCGTTGAGCAGAACGATGGCTAAGATTGCCACGGCATCGGGCCATTCGCCGACCATGCCCGAGATGACGGCCGCTACGATGAGAATCCAGATGACCAGATCCTTGAACTGGCCCAAAATTCTCGTCCAAAGGGGTGTCGGCGGCGCCTCGGCTAACTGGTTCCAGCCATGTCGCGCCCGCAGCTTCGCGACCTGTTCGGAGCGCAAACCGCGTTCGCCATCAGCTTCGAAGAGTTTCAGCACCGCGTCGAGCGGCGTCGCATGAATCACGGGAGACAAATCTTGCACTGTGCGGTGCTTCTCGGAAGTACCTTCCAGTGTATCGGCAAGCATGGATCACACTCGCGACGGATCCGACAATCTTTAAGGGAAACAACCATTTCGCTCAATCCATCTTAACTTCCACAAACGAACAAGCGGGCAAGGACCGTGACTCTCGGAAGCAGCGCCTAAAGACTGCAATTTCCGCGCCGCGGCCTCGTTAAACGCGAATCCGGGCATGAGGAGGCTTTCGCGTGCTCCAGCGTCACTCGTGTGCTGTTTCGTACCTCAAGGCCGCCGCAACCACCGTCAAAGACAGTGCCGTGATCGCTCGGTTTTCATCGTCGCCTCGCCAATACCGGCGGCACATTGGCACATTGGGCGACGGGTTGGAACTTCAATAGGCACAACAGAGAGAAAGAGCGAGAAAGAGAGAGCAAGTCTTGGAGCGCATCGCCTACCTGCATTTTCGACGGTATTGCGAACCAAACTAATTCTTCATGCGTATAATTAATTGGAGGGTGAGAGCGCCACGGACGGTCGGGCGAAGATGTCATTGGCTCGGGCGTCCGTTACAAGTCGAAAGCGAGGTGGGCATGCAGTGGCAGAGAAATGGATTTCGAGTGAGCCTCGCGGACGTTGAGCGAAGTTCGCGAGTACGTTGCGAAGCGTGACGCGAAAGCGGGCTTCGCATCCCGCCAGCGGGGAAGTTGCGATTCGCACCTCCACGAGGCTCGTCGGATGAACCGCCAAGGGGCGGTTTTTTCGTGCGCATTGCTGGGGCCATCTATTTGGCCGGCATTCTTGCGACCTTGTATCGATAAGCGCCCGCGACTAACGCTTGCTCGGGCAATTCCGCGGCGGGAACCACGATTACATGCCCGCGATGCTCGATGGTTGTGATCGCCGCGAAATTCAGCAACTCCTGGTCCTCGATTCGGCGCTTCTCCGAAAGAAACAGTCGGCCCGTGGCTGCGTCAAACGTACCCCACACATGCCTGTCGCCAGCCACGGCTAACGTGTCGATGCGGCCAGTTGGTAATTCAACAGATTCATCAAGCGAGTGGTGCTCTCGCGAAACTTCTGCGGATCGGGATCCATGCCCATATAAAGCGAGACGCAGTCGCCGCACGGCGATTGCAACAAGCGAGTGATGTCTGTCTGCGTAAAGATTGCCATTACGATTCATCCATGTCTGAAGTTGACGTGGCGGCCCCTCAGCGCGAGAGGCCGCCACCATCGACTTGGCGCTCGTGTATCGCACACCGCTATCAAGAGCGCACCTTGATCTTGCGGGTTTTTGCTTCTTCGGACTTTTGCAGCGCGACGCGCAGGACCCCGTCATGGACTTGGGCGTCGACCTTATCTTCCTT
>SXHT01000282.1 GCA_005773095.1 Planctomycetaceae bacterium | reverse complement strand
CGTGCTCAACCGGCTGGTCGATCTGGGCAATACCGTGCTGGTCATCGAGCATAATTTGGACGTGATCAAGTCCGCCGATTGGATCATCGACTTAGGCCCCGAAGGGGGCGAAGCGGGGGGCTACCTGCTGGCAACCGGCACTCCCGAGGATATCGCCGCCGTCGAAGGAAATGAAACCGCGCGATTTCTCCGCGCGCGGGTGCGTGTTTGACGACTAATCTCCGCCGCGAAATGGCGGTCCTGGCTCATACCGTGAATCTCCGGCAGGACAGGAAGTCAATCGCATGTTGCGTGTGCGCCTCGAGCGCCAGTTCGGCCATGATCTCCCCCAGCACGGATGTGAACTTGAAGCCGTGGCCAGAAAGCCCCGCCGTCAACACAACCTGCGCGTGCTGCGGATGCCGATCGACCACAAAGTGACCATCGGGAGTCATCGTGTACATGCAGACGGAATGCGCCGTGCATTCGCTGGATACGCCGGGTAGATGGGCTGCCAGACAGGTTTCGATCCGGCGCTGGTCCGCAGCGTGCAGCGTACGATCAGGGTGCAGCGGATCATCAACCGCGAGCCCCCCGGTGTGCTCGGCCACTTTCACTCCCAACTCGCTGTCTTGCGGGACGCCATAAAAAATCCCCCCCAGCGTCTCAAACATGAAACAGGGACAGCCTGAGTCGAGCTGGTAGGTTGAATTCAAAGTCCGGTACCAAAACAGCGGCTTCCGCAATACTTGGAACGGCACTTTCAATGAGAGGAGCATTCCACCTGCCCACGCGCCGGCGGTAATCACCAGCCGATCCGCGGACAAAGTTTCATGGTCGGTTTCGACGGTCACCCCTTGACTGTCAATCTTCCAGCCACGCACCGCGGAACCACAATGCAACTCGGCCCCCGCGCGAATCGCGGCTTCCGCGTGCGCCCGTACGCAGTCCTCCACCATCAGGTAACCCGCGCGCGCTTCGAACAAACCCCGGAAATTGTCGGGCATGCGATAGCCGGGCCAGCGCAGCGCCGCTTCCTGGGCCGAAAGCTGCTCCACCAGCAGTCCATGCTTCGCCGACGAGCGCAATATGCCCGAAATCAGCTCCCCTTCGGGTAGACCTCCGCCCAGTATGCCGACCTGGTGGAAGAGTTTCTTGCCAGCCACCTGCTCCAACTCGTGCCATAAGTCGTAGGCGCGAAGCAAGAGCGGCACATAGTCGGGATGTTCATAGTAGGCCAGGCGAATCACCCGCGTCTGCCCGTGCGAGCTGCCGCGGTCATGCCCCGGCGGAAAGCGATCGAGCCCCACGACGCGCGCGCCACGTCGAGCCAGGTGATAGAGCGCTGCGCTCCCCACGCCTCCTGCCCCGATCACAATCACGTCATAATGAACCATGTGCGTAACCATTCACGGGCCGGGGACTGGCTCATTTTCCCGGCGAATTTCAAAGAGGCGTGTCCTGCTGTTGGGTGGTTGCCCAACGTGGTTCCCGGGAAAATGTGCCCCCCCTCTCTTTGCCCTTGAACGGTTACCCATGCGCAAACTCTGCACCCAAGGAATAAACGCTGGCTGCAAGCGGTAGCCGACCGTACGGATTATGCGGCGCACGCTGTACGGTGTAAACCTCGGCGCGAACCCAACCTATCGAATGCTCGGAGATTCGCTGCGCCGTCGACGAAGATTTTCCAAGGGGCTTGATCGAAGCCATGCCATTTGCACGATGTTACACTGGAGTCACGCCGACGTGTAAACGCCTTAAGGACAGTTCCATGCGAAAGTTGTTGGGGTTCATTCTGATTGCGACATCCTCCCTGGCCCTGGGCCGCGATATTTTCGTGGACAATATCGCCGGCGACGACGCTTTTGTCGGCGATTTTCCCACGGCCACCACGAATGTCAATGGTCCGGTGCGAACCATCGGCAAGGCGCTCAAGTTGACCCTGCCTGGCGATCGCATTGTCCTGGCCGTTACCCCGGCGCCCTACCGAGAGTGCATCGCCTTGCAGGGAGAACGCCACAGCGGCTACGCGGGCAGGCCGTTGGTCTTGGAAGGCAACGGAGCGATCCTCGACGGCTCTGAACCGGTGCCCGACGAAGCCTGGGAATTCGTCGCCGGCGACGTGTTTCGCTTTCAGCCGGCGCGCATGGCGTACCAGCAATTGTTGAGGGATGGGAAGCCTGTCGTGCGAAACACCGCGCCCCGCGGCGAGAAGTTCCCCGAACTCGGAAAACTCGAATGGTGTCTGCATCATGGCTGGATCTACTTCCGCGGTGAGCCCAATCGGATTCCGCAGCAGTACGCGCTCAGTTTCGCGGGTATGCAGACGGGCATTACGCTGTACAAAGTTCACGACCTGGTGATTCACAACCTGACGGTGCAAGGCTATCAACTCGATGGCATCAACGCTCACGACGGAGTGCGAGGCGGTCGCCTGATCAGCGTCACCGCGCGCGGTAACGGCCGCTCGGGCGTTTGTGTCGCGGGTGGGTCCCGCGTCGAACTGGCGGGATGCACACTGGGAGACAACGGTGCGGCGCAATTATTGTTGGAAGAGTACTCCCTGACGCGCGTGTTCGATTCGTTATTAATTCCCAACACCGCGCCGACCTTTGTTCATGGTGGCGACGCGCGGTTGTACGTTGACGGCAAGTTGACGGACGCGAAGGACGGAGAATAAGGTCGCGCGACAATTACGTATCGGCGCGCTGTGCGAGACCCGCATCCTTGACACGTCGGATAGCGAATGGTATCTTGCGAATTCGGTTCGCGGCGGGGATTGTGCTGAAACGGGGGGTGGTTGTTGCAACGCCCCGTCGCCGCGACGAAACGCAGCGGGGGATTAGCTCAATTGGGAGAGCGCTAGCATGGCATGCTAGAGGTCAGGGGTTCGACCCCCCTATCCTCCATTCGTCATAAGTCCAAGCCGAATTGCAGGTTACGATACCTTCTGACGTTCAGAAGTGCGGCCCGTTTGCCTCCGAGAATCCGGTAAATTACCGGATTCGGACCATTTGGGAGACCCGCACTATGTCAAACGCACTAAGAATCCCGTCCTATCGGCGGCACAAGCCCACTGGAAAAGCCGTCGTCACCATCGGTGGACGCGACATCTACCTGGGCAGGTACAACTCCGCAGAGAGCCGGCAGGAGTACAACCGGTTGATTGCCGAATGGACGGCCAGCAACGGTACGCTGCCGAAACCATCAAGCGATTTGAAGGCAGTCCGCGAAAAAATGATCGGATTGGGGTGGTCTCGCCAGTATATCAATCGCAGCGTTCATCGTCTTAAGCACGTTTTCAAGTGGGCGGTCACGAATGAGCTTGTGCCTCATTCGACTGTGGATGGCGTGCTGCTCGTGGACGCACTACGGGCAGGACGAAGCGAGGCCCGGGAAGCCGAGCCGGTTAAGCCGGTCCCCGAGGCGTTCATCGACGCGGTGCTGCCTTACGTCTCGCCCACCGTGGCGGCGATGATCGAATTGGATCGCATTACGGGCAAAGGTGTTCGACGCCAGGCACCAGGCACGCAAGACTCCGCTATCGTGCGGCAATCGACCTGGCAGCAATCGCAAGGCAAAGCCAAGACGCACGGCAGGAGCGAAGTACGACGCCACCAGTTATTGCCGAGCCATCAGCCGCGGCATCGGGGCTGTAAACAAGGTCAGGCTGCAAGAGGCCGCCGAGCAAGGCATCGACCCCAAGCAAGTAGCTTTGATTCCACACTGGGGCACCCCCATCAACTCCGCCACAACGCGGCAACGAATCTCAGGCGGGAGCATGGTATCGAAGTGGCCAGAATCATCTTGGGTCACCAGTCCGTGAAAATGGCGGAGCAGTATGCGGAAGTTGATCGCCAAGTCGCGATCGACGTTATGGCGAGGATTGGATGATCGGTTAGAATCACGTTGCTGGGCTTGACGGGTAGCTCCCGTCGAGGCCGGCGGTTGACGTGTCGGCACCACCGCACGCGACCGCTGGCCGGCCTGGCTCAATAGAAGGTGGTGCAATCATGGTGTCAGTCGATTCACGCCCGCTACTTAAGGCACTCCGCGACCGTCTCGACTCGCGTTCACTTGTGCAACCGCCGTTCCCCGTTCAGCAGATCAACGGCGGCTCAATCACGCTTGGGATTATCACTTCGCCTGGCGATCACGAGCTAAACCAGCGGGCGGCATTGCAGCAAAACTCCATGCGGGAGTTTTTCGGTATCTGCAAACAGATCACGCCGTTGCTCGAACAGGCTGATGAACTGCAAGGCAAAGAGGGCGTGTTGGGCTGGGCGATGCGTATTCTCGTGAATGATTCGGAGACAAAACCGACTCCGTGGAAGCCTGACGGCGTGACCATAGCCTCACCGGCAGACCATCCGTATCGGATCGTGGCAATGGCGATAAGTCTGTTGCTCGCACGCGGACAACAGGAGATTAAATACTCTGCGGCTGACACCCCGAGCCGCTGGGCTAAGAAGTTTGGAATCTCGCTCGATACATTGCAGCGAAGAATCAAGGACGGCAAGATTCGTGTGATGAAAGACAGCACGAAGTCATATCGAATTGCGGTTGAAGACCTGCCGGGCGGATAACTTTATCTCCGCACAAGTCCGCATATCTCCGCAAATCTCCGCAAGCACGCTGCTTGTGTCTTTTCAATTTTGCACGCTCCGCAATAGTGAATGAAGATCCACTTCATTCACCGACGGGAGCGAAAAATGATCGACATTCAGCACGAAACGCTTGTGCCGCTGAATGCGGCGAAGATTCCGGGCAATCCAAGTTCCGTCACCCGCTGGCGCTGGAAACTCAAGGGCGTACGGGGCTGCCAACTTGAAACGGCCACCGTGGGGAATCGAGTTTTCACTAGCATCGAGGCGATCGGTCGGTTCATCGACGGCTGTTCCGCCTCGCACTCTCGGCAAGTGCCGTTGCGATCGCCAGCAAAGCGTGAGGCGGCGATCCGTCGCGCTGAAGCCGAGTTAACGAAAGCCGGAATTTAACCACCCACCCAAGCAAAACGGCCCGCGTACCCGGCACCTGACATTGCTCCTTGTGCAGCGAGACGATCATGCAAGTGGCCATCACGCGGGTCAGCTCCCTTTTTGCAACCCGGGCGTGGGCGTCCTGCACGTTGCCCAGCTCGGGAAGCGATGTCAGCTGAAGTCCATGCGAAACAGCCGCCGCAAGCCGGCGAAATCGCCGGCGTCATGTCCGAGCAGTTTGGTGCGTAACTCACCTTGCAATAATCGGGCGGCGGCGGAGCCCACACATTCGCCGAGTCCCGTTAATCCCTTGTCCGTCGTGATCTCGCCAACGGTGCATCCGGCCCCTGCTGGTAAACGCCTTCAGGGGCCGTGTTGTTGATGTCCTTTGGACACCGGAGCCATGCCTCCAAAAATCCTCCTCGCGATCGGTGCACACGGTTGCTTCGACGGCAGCGTGGTTCATCTTCGGGACTTTTGATTGTCGCGAAAATCGCCAACCCAGGGCGTCGCCCTGGGCTACCACGTTCCGCCCTTTCAGGGCTGCGGAACAAATCCTGCTGCCGCCCCATCCGCCCGAATTTCGTTTGCTTTTCTTCTAATGTGGGTATAATCGCAGGCGTTATCCGGAGGCACCATTTCTAAGCCGCAACTGGGGAGCACTGCCGTGACAAGCATTGGGGTCAATACATCGCGGCGACCAGGCAGGGGGCGGGGACGGCAACGCGCATCTTCCCGCAAGGAGCGGCGATTTAAGATTCTGCGGCAAGAGACGGTGGAAGACCGCTTGATGCTGGCCGCCGACCTGCGCGACATGCTGCTGGCCGATCTGGCCACGGACAGCATCTTGCGATTTGACGGTGAAACCGGCGCGCCGCTCGGCGCGTTCGTTTCGAGTGGTTCCGGCGGTCTTGTGAATCCGCACAATCCCACGTTCGGCCCCGACGGCAATCTGTACGTCTTCAGCACGCAAGCCGGCGCGCAGAAGATTCTGGAGTACAACGGCAATACCGGTGCATTCGTGGGCACGTTCATCAACACGGGCGTCGGCGGTTTCGCCGGCGGCTTCGGCATGGCCTTCGGCCCCAACGGCGACCTGTACGTGGCGACGGGCGGCGCAAACGTGCTGCGCTACAACGGCGCGACGGGTGCCTTCGTGGGCATCGCCGCTACGGGCAATGGAATCATAAGAGCCAGCGGCGTCGAATTCGGCCCCGACGGCAACCTGTACGTGCTCGATTCCGATCTATTCATCGACACCGACTATGATCGCATCCTGCGATTCGATGCTGACACGGCGGCGTTCATCGACGTGTTCGTCAAACCAGGTTCTTTGGAAGACTCGATCGCATTCGCCTTCGGTCCCGACGGGCACATTTATGTCCCCGACAATAAGCTTGACCAATCCCGCAGCTTCAATGGCACGACGGGCGAGTTTCAGGGAGTGTTTACCAGCGATCCGTCCGTGGCGGTGTCGTTCGCGTTCGATCTTGTTTGGGGCCCGGACGGCAACGCTTACGCGCCGACGGCCGAGCGAATTCTGCGTTTCGAGGGAGAGACAGGCGAATTTATAGACCCGTTCGTCGAAGGCGCCGGCGGCTCCATTGTGTTTTTGCCGGCGGCCGGCGATCCGTCCGATTTGGCAATCACGATCGACAGCTTCCCCCCAGGCGCATTCATTGGCGAGGAAGTTTCAATCACCTATACCGTGACCAACAATTCCGTCAATGCAACCGCGGTCGATGAGTGGGTTGATGTGTTGTACTGGTCCGAGGACGAAGTCTTCGATCCTTTCGATGTCGAAATCGGCCGCATGGTTCGCACGGGTGGATTAGGAGGAGGTGCAAGCTACGCACGAACACTCACCGTTGAGACACCCATTCTCGCCACAGGCGAGTATCACGTGCTGGCTTTCACGGATCGCCGGGGGCAGGTTCCTGACGTCGCGCGCCAGAACAATCTTTTCGCGGCGGCCGATACGATGCAGGTTTCACGAGTGGCTCAAATTGCTGACCCGACCGCATCTATCGCCGTGGGTCGAACGCTGTCGTCATGGACGACTGCCGATGTGATTGGCAACGAATTGATCATTACGTACACCGTTTACAACCTGCAGGCCGATCCGGTTCAGGGTGCGCTCCTGACCACCACGCTGGAACCCAATGTCAATCTGAAATCGGCATCACTACCGCCCAATCAGAATGGACAAGAGCTGGCATGGAATGTGGGAACCATTGCGCCCCACGGTCGGGTGAGCATCGATGTCACCGTTTCTTTCGACGGGACGATTCCATTGCAATTGGACAATGGCGCGGCAGCGATCGGGACCGTTAATACGATTCTCGTTTCTGACGGCGCTCCGGCAGCGACTCTGCGCTCCGACCTAGTTGACGCAAACCTGATTGCAGCGACGCCCGACGCAGACTCCACCGATCCGTTCATTCAGCAAAAGGCGGCCGAGCTTGACTACGATCCCAATGCCTTCTTCCAGTTTCTCGCTGACGACGTTGCATACCAGTCCTACTATGGTTCACTTCGTGGGGCTCGGGGCACGCTGTGGTCGAGCGCCGGCAATTCGTTGGACGTAGCAAGCTTGGGAATTGCGTTGCTTCGAGCATCTGGTATTCCCGCACAATACGCGCAGGGCACATTGCCGGACGGCTTGGCGCATGAGCTTATCCTTTCCATGTTCCCCGAAGACTTCGAAGTCATTGGGCACCTCGACCCTGGAACTGAGACTGCGGATCCGCTGAATGATTTGCAACTGCTGGCTGAGACACGCGACCACTACTGGCTCCAGTTCGACGCGGGCGGCGGGATGCAAGACGCGGATCCCTTGATCGAAGGCGCTTCCGTCGGCCAAAGTTTTGCGTTGGTCACGTCAACATTTGCCGAAGTGGCCGATGCGGTGAGGGCCAAGACGCAATTCGCTTTGATTGCGGAAATCACAAACTCCGCGACGAGCTTGTTTGGCATTTCCGGCGCGTCGGAGACGACGGTGCTCGATATCACCATCAATGATGTCGAACTCGTCGGCCGCCCGCTGACGTTCGGGCAATTTGTCAACCAGTCGGGGTTCGGCGCCCTGTTCAGTGCTGTCACCAATACTTATTCGCCTTACCTATCGCTGGGCAACGACGCGTTTCCTGACGCCAATCAGAACGAGTTCATCGTCGGCACTGACTATCAGGAAGTATTGACGAACTTCCCCTTCGGCAGCCAGATTCTGACAGGTTTGTTTCTTGAAGTGACGATGTCGGAGCCTCAGGCTAGCGGCAGTGTTCGGTCGGCAACCGTCGAAAAAACATTGCTCGATCGTGTTGGCGTTGTCGCCCGCCAGGGCGG